>JBHHZN010000039.1:0-11190 GCA_046758155.1 Acidobacteriota bacterium
GGCCGCAGCGAAGTGCACGTGGGAATCGTTGAAGCCGGGCACGACGAGCCGGCCTCCCAGGTCGATGACGCGTGCCGCCGGCGGGGGCTGCGCCGCACCATCGCCGAGGGCGGTGATGCGATCGCCGGTGACGGCGATCCACGAGGCGAAGGGACGCCTCGCGTCGCCCGTCCAGATCTTTCCATCGCGCAACAGCAGGTCAGCCTTGGCGGGCTCCGGAGCATCGAGGGCCGCGCACCCGCCCAGGCCGAGAGCCAGGAGGATCGACAGGGTGTTGCGGAGCATGACCTGGCGATTCTACCCTGAAAACCGGTTGCGGTGGTGTATCCTTTTTCCCACCCGGAACCCGGGGATGAGGAGCTTGGCAGGGGCCTGGTTCCCAGCTGGCGGAAGCGAAGATATCGATGGATTTTCACCGCCAGGGAAATCACTTGCCTTCGACAACTGTTACCTGCCACGATGAGCTCGAAGGCAATGCCCGAGGAGACATCCGCCGTGCGCAGAAACCATTTGCTGAACAGGATCCTTCAGCGCATGGGGTACTCCATCCGCAAGATTCATCCCGCCGACCCTGGACGGAATCAGCAGGGGTTGTGGAGTGGGCCCGTTTATAATGAGGATGGCCTGCAAAGCGTTCACAATCACGATTTCCTGCGTGATCCCTCCTTCTGCAGGGCATACTGGAGAGGAGTAGCCGCAGCGGGCGATGATTATCAGTGGCATTGGCGGGTCCACGTAGGGTTGTGGGCCGCGTACTCCGCCAGCAAGCTCGCCGGCGATTTCGTAGAGTGTGGCGTGAATCGGGGGTTCTTGGCTTCCGCCATCATGGAGTACCTGGATTGGGACTCGCTCAACAAGATTTTCTATCTCCTGGACACGTTCATGGGGCTGGACGAAAATCATGTGTCCGATGAAGAACGAGTTCATGGAAAAATGGAAGCGAACCAGCAGATGTTGAAGAGTTGCTTTTACACGACGGATCTGGATTCCGTAAAGGCGAATTTCGCTCAATGGAAGAACATAAGAATAATCGTAGGCTCGATCCCTGATACCCTCGATGCTGTCATGGCGGATAAGGTGGCCTATCTCCATCTGGACATGAACTGCGCGCCGCCTGAAGTCGCGGCGTTTGATTATTTCTGGGAACGGTTGGTGCCAGGGGCGTTCATTCTGCTTGATGACTATGCCTACTGGACCTTCGAGAGACAGAAAACCGCGATGGACAGGGCGGCCGCGGAGAGGAATCTGAAGATCGTGTCACTCCCGACCGGTCAGGGGCTCCTGCTGAAGCCTGCTTGAGCAGGAAAGACGCCTCGTTTTTCGCCCCGACAGAGTTCGCTCTGTTGCAGATGGGGGCAGAGCCCGAGGTACTCCGGCTTGCGGAGGTCACGGTACGACGCCTCGATTCGATCTTTGCGGATGCCATCCGGGGCATGGGGGATCCGCGTGTGTTTCTCAGGATGGACACGCAGGGCTACGACCTGGACGTGATTGCCGGAGCAGGAGGTTGCCTCGGGCAGATTCGTGGGCTGCAATCGGAGCTCTCGGTGCTCCCCCTCTACGGCGGCATGCCGAACAACGTCGAGGCCCTGGCCGAATATCGCCGCCTTGGGTTCGAGCCGACCGGAATCTATCCCATCTTCCGGAGTGATGAGACGCTCATGCTGGCCAAGCTTGACCGCGTGATGGTCAGGTGGTCGGACGGTTCCTGGGCGTCAGGCCGTTGGGGAAGGCGTGTGCGGGCAGGCCGTTGCGATCGGGCGGCCCGTCGGGGTAGATTCCACCTCGAGGGGAAAGCCGACTGCGATCCGCCCGCCTTGAGGGCGGCCAGTTGTCAGGTCCGGAGGGCGACGACGGGCGAGAGCCGTGAGAGATCCTCCGAGGGGAACGGTGGATCGGGAGGAACCTTGGACGAGCGGGTCTTCATCAAGCAGTTGCTGGCGGGGCGGGATTTCGCGGCAGGCGATCCGATCGCGGCGCAGATGGTGAATTTCGTCTACCTGGTGGGTGATCGCGCGAAGCGGGAGTGCCTCGTCGTGGACCCGGCGTGGGACATCGACGGCATCCTGGCGGCGGCCGAGCGGGAGGGGATGCGCATCGTCGGCGTGCTGGCCACCCATTATCATCCCGATCATATCGGCGGGGATCTGTTCGGACACCCCGTCCAGGGGCTGGTGGAGTTGAAGGAGAGGCTCGACCTGCCGGTGCACGTGCACCGTGCGGAGATCGAGGGGGTGCGCGTCATGACCGGCCTGGCGGCGAACGACCTGGCGGCGCACGAGGGGGGTGACACCGTGACGGTGGGCGAGGTTCCGGTGATGCTGGTGCATACCCCGGGGCACACCCCCGGCAGCCAGTGCTTCCTGGTGGCCGGCGACGCGCTCGTGTCGGGCGACACGCTCTTCGTGCAGGGCTGCGGCCGTGTGGATCTCCCGGGAGGAGACACCGATCAGATGTACTTGACGCTGACACAGCGTCTGTCGAAGCTACCGGACGACATCCTGCTCATGCCGGGGCATGATTACGGCGACGCTCCCACGTCCACCATGGGCGAGCAGCGGCGCACGAACGCCTGTCTGCGGATCGGCAACCTCGAGGATTGGCGCCGCTTCATGGGGGCGTGAAAAACCGGGTCTCAGCGCGTCATCAACGGGCCGTCAGACGCGCCGGCCGCGGCCCTGTTTCCAGAGGAAATCGGCGGCCTCGGAGATGTTCTCGAAGCGAGTGCCGGTACCCCGGCCGCGGATGATCCGGCTCTCCTCACGTCGCCGCCTGAATCCCCCGGAAAGGCGGCGCCAGCCGCTGGACATCTTCTTGCGGATCGCCTTGTAAGCGCGCGTGGGGCCGGGAATCATGCGTCGAAGATCCCGCTCCACGACGGCCAGCGGCCGGGCGAATCTGTCGTGGCCTTTTTCCAGGTAGATGCGCAGGTCACTGATCAAGGCCCGGCGGAACCGCAGTGGATCGATGGGAAGCTGTCCCTGCGTGACGCCCAGCTCTTGCCTCATTGCGCACAGGGTATCGTGGACCATGTTGGCGATCACGATGATATCCGGGTAGGGTGACCACGGGAAGCGGCCGTCGAACTGGTCGAACTCGCGCAGAAAGTTCATCAGGTGATCGGGGTCGACACGGGCGCCCGATCCGTACGATCGGACATTGCATCCCCAGAGCATCAAGGGTTCGTGAAGAACCATGTGCCGTTGCGTGTGCGCCAGGAGCAGCACCCCGGAGGAGTAATCCGGAACCCAGTTGTAAAAGATCCTTCCGCGATGCTGCCGGATATCCTCGACCAGATCCATCCTCACGGCGGAGTTGAGAAATTTCGGCATGTCCCCCGACGTCGTCCGGAAAACGGTTCGCAGCTGGGAGGCCGAATCCTTGATCTCGAACAGGTCCCGGGAACGTTTCTTCAACCGGAGGTAGTTACCCGCGTCGGTGATACCGTCGTCATAGACGTAGATCGAGTTCGCGTACTGGATGATGCTGATGTCTTGATCTTGCTGTGCCATCCGGTCGAGAAACGACAGGCAGTCCGGAAGCAAGGCGTCGTCATCACACAGGTACAGAACCCAGTCGCCACGGACCTTGCCGAGGGCGAACTCCCAGTGATCCACCATCGAGAGAGCCTCCTCGGTGCGGAAGTAAGCGATGCGAGGATCGCCGAACCGCTTCACGACCGACTCGGTTTCATCCGTGGAGCAGTTGTTGCTGATGACCAGCTCGTAGTCCTCGAGGGTCTGAGCGAGCGCCGACCGGATCGCGTGCGCCAGCAGCGGGGCCCTGTTGCGTGTGGGGATGACGATGGAAAATCTCATGTCGAAGCGAGGCGAGCAGTCTACTCGCGCCGCAGCCACGCTCCCTGCCAGTGCGTGATACTCGTTTGCTGGCCGCTCTCGTTGAACAGCCAGGGAGGATCCTCGTGGACGAACTCCGGATGCGCGCGCACGAACTCCTCCGCGGCGGCGGCCGGGTTGTCCCAGGCCCAGTCGGGTTTTCCCCGAGGGACATCGTGAAGATCGCGCATCATGCCGTCGGCCGCGACGATGTAAGAGCCGGGCGAGACGAAGCGATGGTACGCCTCGAGCTCCCCGAGGACATGCGCCTTGGTATGGCAGGAATCCAGGATGACCAGGCACTTTTCTCCCGGCCTGACGAGCGACTGGACCTGCTCGACGATGCCGGGTGAGGTCGAATCCCCCTCGACGAGCGTGATCAAGGGAAACAGAGGATGCGCCTCGATGGCGCTGCGGTTGTGCGCGCGAATGTCGATATCGATGCCGATGACGCGGCCGTGATCGAGCAGCTTGCACAGGCCGGCATAGAAGACGAGCGATCCCCCGTGGGCCACTCCCGTCTCGATGATCACGTCAGGCCGGAGCGAGAAGATGACCTCCTGGATACGGAACATGTCCTCCGGAAGCTGGATGATGGGTCGTCCCAGCCAGGTGTAGGTGTAGGTCGTCTTCTGGTTCCAGCACAACTTCAACCATTGCCGGTTGAGTATCTCGAAAGCGGGCGTCGTGTACAGATCGAGCGTTTTCCGCTCCTTGCCGTCCTCGCAATGGAGCTTTTTCTGCTCGGTGTCGATCGTGATTCTCATCGGGATTGGCTCCGGACCGGCCGGCGGCGCGCCGTCGCGCGCCTGAACGGACGAGAACCGCCATGGGGAGGAGGGCTCATCCTCTCGGTTCAGCGTTCGGCGGCGATGTCATCGCGAGATGTTTCCGCCACCAGACTATCGTGTCGTTCAACCCACGGTCAAGATCGTACCGCGGGGCCCAGGCCAGTTCCCCGGCCAGCCGCTCCACCGACCCGCCGACCAGTGCCGGCCCGGTCGATTCGCGGGGGCCCGCATCGCATTGCAGAAGCTCGGGGTGTCCGATGTCCTCGGCGATCTTGGTCGCGATATCCCTCAGGGCGACGGGGTGGCCGGAGGCGATGTTCAGCGCCCCGGCCAGCCTGCTCTCGAGAAGAGCCGTGAGGGCGTCGGCGATGTCGATGGTGTGGAGGTAGTCCCGCACGTATTTGCCGTGGCGGCAATACGCCGGCTGCTGCTTGAGGAGGGGCAGGATCAGGGACGGCACGAATCGGACGGGTTTTTCGTGAGGGCCGTAAGCGAAAAAAATGCGTCCCCACGCCGCGCTGAGACCCGTCTCTTGCGCCAGAGCCTCGACGTCGAGATGGAGCTTGTGCTTGGACTTCCCATAGGGGGTGGCCGGGGCCAGTCGGGTGGTCGCTTCCTGGCACCATCCCTCGCTCCAATCGTACTCGGTACAGGATCCCGCGATCACGATCCGCTCTCCGCCGTGTCGCGCGAACTCCCGCACCAGGAACAAGCTGGCGGCGGCCCAGCGTGCGTTTTCCTTGGAGGTCCAGTATTCGCCGGGTGTCGTGATCCAGGCCAGATGCAGAAGGTGTGTCGGCTTCACCCGGGCGACGAGACGCGAGGTCGCATCCGTGTCCATCAGGTTGACGGTATGCCAGGTGGCGTCTGGGGATTCCTCATGGTCCGCGCGAGAGGTCACGCCATGCACTTCATCCGCTCGCGCCAGCAACAACGGCAGACATTGCCTGCCTATGAAGCCGGTCGCGCCCGTGATGAGGACCTTATTCATTGGTCGGGATGCCGGGAGCCGAGTAGATCCGGACAAGGTCGTCGATCGAGGGAGACACCTCGGCCCCGGTCCTCAGAGCCCTCTGATTGAGATGCGCCTGGAGATATCCCTTGGCGGCCCGGCGCAGGAGACGTATCTTCTGCTTGAAGGACACGTTTCCTCGGCTCGTCAGGAACCGGAAGTCCCGCAGGAAGGATCTCCAGTCCTGGACCAAATGCGAAGCGCGCAATCGCCCCCTCATGAGCCGGTACAGATGCTCCTCCAGGATGGACTCGATGCGCGCGGCCTCGGCGGGCGAGACGACCGGCAGGGCGGCGAGTCGATCCGCCGTGACACGGAAGGATCGTGCGGCCTCCTCCGGCGGCATCCTGCGGAACGTGTTCCCCTTCCACGCCGAGAAGATGGCACAGGGAACCATGGAGACGAGGAATGAGAAGTGGGCGGCCGCCTTCGCCATGAACAGGATATCGCTGGCCTCGATGGCCTCGAGGGGGCCCGCCTGGTCGCGCACATCGGTCGCAAAGAGCGCGCCCGTCCACAAGAACAACTCCTCGACCATCTGAGTAGTCGCCTCTCCAGCCCGGTACAGGCCCTCGCGCCAGGTCCCATTCGGGTGCAGGCGATGAGTTCCCAGGGCCGGATCGTACCAGACGGCAAGGCCGCAGAAGAACGAGGCTCCCGGATGACGCGCGAGACAGGAGAAGGCGTGTTCGTAGAATCGGGGCAGGAGGACGTCGTCGTCGGAGAGGATGGAGAAGTACGGCGTACGGACGGAATCCATCCCCGCCTGAAAATTCGCGACCGCGCCCAGGTTGGATGGATGACAGTGATAGCGCACGCGCGGATCGCGCCGGGCGATCTCCCCGACGACGTGCGGCGTCTCGTCACCGGAGGCGTTGTCGAAGACAGCCACCGTGAGATGGGGATAGGTCTGTCGCAGGACGCTCTCGATCGCCCGGCGCAGCAGGGCGGGCCGGCGATAGGTGGGGATCACGGCGGTGACTGTAGGGGGGGACATCAAGGGGGATTCCCCGTGAAATCCTCGGCCTCGCGATCCTTGGAGGACATGACCGTCGGTTCGGCGGGCCACTGGATGCCGAAGACGGGGTCGTTCCATCTGGCGGACCGGGCGCTCTCCGGGTGGTAGAACTCCGACACTTGGTAGAAAACCTCGACATCATCGGCGAGGGTCAGGTAGCCGTGAGCGAACCCTTGGGGGATGTACAGCAGCCTGGCGTTGGCGTCGGTCAGCTCGACGCCCACCCATTGCTTGAAAGTAGCTGATCCGGGGCGGACATCGACGATGACGTCGTAGACGGCCCCGCGCGTGCAGCGGACGAGCTTGATCTCGGAATGGGGGGGGTCCTGCCAGTGCATCCCCCGCAGGGTGGAGCGCTTCTTGTTGAACGAGATGTTGCACTGGGCCCATCGCGTGGAGAGCCCCCTCTGCTCGAACTCCCGCAGGCAGTAGGCGCGCGCGAAGAATCCACGTTCATCTTCGAGCTTCTTCGGCTCGATGACGAAGGCGTCCTTCAGCTTGGTCTCGGTGAATCTCACGCCCCGGTCCCTCCCGGGTCCCGGTGTCTCCCCCGGCCCCCGGCCTCGCCCTCGTCACGGGAGGCGAAAAACGAGCGGTACCACGCGATCGTGCGCTGCAAGCCATCCTGGAGTGTGAAGAGCGGGCGCCAGGCGAGCTGCCGGCGCGCCTTCTCGGCGCTGAGGTACTGGCGGCGGATCTCGTTGGTGGCTTCATTGCGGATATCGGCCCGCAGATCGGAGCGCATCAGCGTCGTGATCTCCTGGACGATCTCCAGCGACGTCACATGCGTTTCATTGGAGAAGTTGAAGGCCTCGCCCCGCAGGGAAGGATTCTCGGCCAGCAGGCGGGACAGCAGGAGGTAGGCCGCGGCGCCGTCCTCGACGTAGAAATAATCGCGCACGTACTTGCCGTCAGAGCGGATGATCGGGCGTTCTCCACGCAGCAGCGACCGGATCGTGCCGGGCACGATGCGGTTCCAGTTCAGATCCCCGCCCCCGTAAAAATTGCCGCAGCGCGTGATCGCCACCGGCAGATCGTACGTCTTGGCGTACGCCTGCGCGAGCAGGTCGGCGCAGGACTTGCTGACGTCGTACGGATGGCGCCCTTGCAGAGGGGCGTTTTCATCGTACGGCAGGGTCTCGTGCTCGCCGTACGCCTTGTCGGACGAGGCCAGCACGATCTGCCTCACGCAGGGGCTGCGCCGGCAGGCCTCCAGCAGCGTCCAGGTCCCGCCGATGTTGGTCCGGAATGTGGAAACGGGGTTGCGGTTGGCGATCCCGACGATCGTCTGCGCGGCGAGATGGATCACCGTGTCGATCTCGTACTCGCCGAGGATGCGCTCGAGCAGCTCCTGTTCGGCGACGTCGCCGCGAACGACCGTAACGCGGTCCTCGAGCCGAGCCCGGACGAACTCGCTTTGCGGCACCCAGTCCCGCACCAGGCACGTGACCGCGGCACCGGCGTCCAGCAGGCCCCGGACCAGCCAGCCGCCCACCAGCCCGGTGGCCCCGGTGACGAACGTCGGGCGGTCTCGCCAGAAGGAGTCTTTCGCCAAGGGAGTCAATCCCATACCTGCCAGGGCGGATGTCCGTCGTTCCAGAGACGCTCGAGCAGCCTGCGATCGCGCATGGTGTCCATGCACTGCCAGAAGCGGTCGTGCCGGTAGGCGGCGAGCTGTCCTTCGGCCGCCAGCCTCTCGAGAACGTGCGCCTCGAGGTTGGTCGAGTCCCCCTCGAGGTACTCGAAGATCCCGGGCTCGAATACCAGGTACCCGCCGTTGATCCACCCCTCGCCGATCTGGGGCTTCTCGGTGAACTCCTTGACCCGATCGCCGTCGAAGACGAGCCCGCCGAAACGAGACGGCGGGCGGACGGCGGTCACCGTGGCCAGCCGCTGCCGCGACTCGTGGAACCGCAACAGGGCCGCGATGTCGAGATCGCTCACGCCGTCGCAGTAGGTCACCAGGAAGGGCTCGCCTTTCAGCCATGGTTCCAGCCGCTTGACGCGGCCCCCGGTCTGCGTGTGCAGCCCGGTGTCGATCAGGTGCACGATCCAGTCCTCGCAGCCCCGGTCATGCGACAGGACCTCGCCGTCGGAGAAGTTGATGCTCAGACTCCCGCTCAGCGTGTAGTGATCGAGGAAGAACCGTTTGATCGCCTCGGCCTTGTACCCGAGCGCGATGTAGAATTCCTTGAGGCCATGATGGGCCAGGTGCTTGAGGATGTGCCAGAGGATCGGCCGGCCGCCGATCTCCACGAGGGCCTTGGGCTTTATCTCGGTCTCTTCAGCCAGGCGAGTGCCGAAACCTCCCGCCAGGATCACGACTTTCATGGAATGGTCACCCGGATTGGCCTGTGGCGCCGGGCTCGAAGCACAGCGCAAAAGAACGATTCCTCGTCATTTTATGCGACCGGCCCTCGGGGTGTCCAGGATCCGCGGTCCCGCCCGATCAGGAGGTCGCCCTGCGCAGCGCCTGGTCGAAGTCCTCCAGCAAGTCCTCGCACGCCTCGATGCCGACGGAGACGCGGATCAATCCGTCGGTGATCCCGCGGCGGCGGCGTTCCTCGGGAGGCATCCCCAGGTGCGAGGTCGTCGCCGGCAGCGTCACCAGCGACTCCACACCGCCCAGGCTCGGCGCGATCAGCGGGATGCGCAGCGCCTGCATGAAGCGGCGGGCTGTGTCGAGGCCGCCTTCCAGCTCGAAGCTC
The DNA here is from genome assembly GCA_046758155.1 of Acidobacteriota bacterium. Lineage (GTDB taxonomy): Bacteria > Acidobacteriota > Polarisedimenticolia > JACPZX01 > DASXTC01 > JBHHZN01. The sequence continues at coordinate 9,366 of JBHHZN010000039.1, forward strand.
ATCATCCCGCCGAAACCGTCGAACAGCGCGCGCGCCCGCTCGTGGCGGGGATGCGCCGGCAGGCCCGGATAGTTGACCCTCTGCACCCTGTCCTGTTGCTCGAGCATGCCGGCCAGTCGCAGGGCGCTGTCGTTCTGCCTGTGGACGCGCAAGGCGAGCGTCTTCATGCCCCTGGACAGCAGGAAGCAGGCATGCGGATCCAGCGTGCCGCCCAGGTGGTTCAGTTTGCGCCGGACCCGCTCGACCAGCTCCCCGCGGCCGATCACGGCGCCCGCCACGATATCGCTGTGGCCGTTGAGGTACTTCGTGCAACTGTGCAGCGACAGGTCGAAACCGTGATCGAGAGGCCGGAAGTTGATCGGGCTCGGGAAGGTGTTGTCGATGACGGAAAAGAGGCCGTGCTCGCGCGCGAACGCGGCGACCGCTTCGAGGTCGCCGACCTGCAAGAGGGGGTTGCTCATCGATTCCACGTAGATCGCCTTCGTCGTGGGCCGGAGCCTTTCCTTCCAGGAGGCTGGGTCGTCGGTATCGATGAAATCGTGCGCGACACCGAAGCCGCCCAGGTCCTGTGCCAGGAAATCATGGGTGCCGCCGTACAGGGTGTTCTGGACCAGGAGATGATCCCCCGAGCCGAGCAGGCTCAGAAGCGTCGTCGTGATGGCGGCCATGCCGCTGCCGGCGACCAGGGCGGCCTCGGCGTTCTCCAGGCTGGCCAGCTTCCTGGCGGCCGCGACCTGGTTCGGCGTGTTGTTGAGCCGGATGTAGCGCAGATCGTGATAGTCGGCCTCGCCCGCATGCAGAAACATCGCCGTCTGGAAGATCGGTAGGCTGACGGTGCCGTCCACGCGCGGTTCCGGGTCGCCGGCGTGAACCACCCGGGTGTCGATCCGGGGCGGCGTTTTCTTCATGGTGCGCTCCTTTCCGCGGGTCTGTCAGGATTGTTATGCTTCCACTCGGAGACATTATGCCCCATGTGGCCCGCTTTGGCCCGGATCCTCCGCCGGGCCCGGTGAATTGAACGCCTGCCCGTTGCGGCCGGGAACGATCGGTGTCGCCCGGTGTCTGATCTGCATGGCACCAGCACTGCGTCGAACGGATCTCTCTCCAAGGAGCATCGATTGAGCCGAAGAAACCACAAGACACTGCTCGGCATCACGCTGGCAGTGGCGGTCGGTGCTGCCGTCTTCGATGCGGTCGGTCTCAAGCCGGACCTCGGGGCACTCGTAGCCGGCCTGCTCCTGTCGGGCCATCCGCGGGCCGACGAGCTCTCGACGACTCTGCTCGGCTTCAAAGATCTGTTCCTCGTCGGCTTCTTCCTTTCCATCGGGCTCGCTGGGACCCCGCCGATCGTGGCATGGTTCATCGGTGCGGCGCTGCTCATGATCGTGCCGCTGCGAACAGTGTCGTTCCTATGGCTCTTCACTCGATTCCGGATCCGGGCCCGGACCAGCCTGCATGCCAGCCTCACCCTGTCCACCTATTCGGAGTTCGGCCTGATCGTCGGGTCCGCCGCGGTTGCGGCGAACTACCTGAGCCAGGAGTGGGTTTCGACCGTGGCTGTGGCGGTGGCCGCATCGTTCATTGCCGCGTCCTGGGCGAATACGACCCGCTACCGCATCTACGAGCGGTTCTCCCGCCAGTTTGCCGGGCTGGAGCGACGCCCGATCGTGGAGGAGGACGCAGTCGTGGACTGCGGCTGGGCCCGGGTGCTGATATTCGGCATGGGCCGCATCGGCGAGGGTGCATACGACGAGCTCGTTCGGGAACGCCGCTACGCCGTCGTCGGTGTCGATCGGAGCACCGCAGTGGTCGATGCGCATCGCGA
>JBHHZN010000040.1:0-11095 GCA_046758155.1 Acidobacteriota bacterium
ACCGTCTGCAACACCTGTCGCGAGACGATTCACAACAATCTTCGCACCACCATGGAAGATATTCCCTTCCGGCTGCACTAGACTGACGCGATCGCGGATCATGGGGGATGAAGGCCGATGTCCGAGAACAAGTCCTTGAGGCAACGCATCGACGAGGATCTGAGAGGGGCCATGAAGGCCGGCGACAAGACCAGGCTCGGCGTCCTGCGCCTGATCAAGACCAAGATGCTGGAGGCCGAGGTCGCCCTGCGCGCCGGCAAGGGGCGTGACTACCAGCTCGAGGACGCCGAGGCGAACCGGGTCCTGGCGATATGCGCCAAGCAGCGGCGCGACGCGATCGAGAGCTTCGAGAAAGGCGGGCGCGACGACCTGGTGGCCGCCGAGCGGGCCGAGCTGGCCATCCTCCGGGAGTACCTGCCCGAGCAGCTCACGACCGAGCAGATCACGCGGATCGTCCAGGAAGCGATCGCCTCGACCGGGGCGGCCTCCCCGCGCGACATCGGCGCCGTCATGAAGGTCGCCATGCCCCGGATGAAGGGCGCCGCCGACGGCAGGACGGTCAACAGGATCGCCAGCAGCCTGCTGGCTGGCAAGTAGGCAGACGGCCTGGGGGCCGTCTTGGCGGGCACCTTACTTTTTCTTCTGGTACGTCCCCATGAGGACGGCCTCGGCCAGAACGTGGCCCTTCATCGCCTCCTCGAGCTTCGCCTTCGTGGGTTTTTCCAGGTCGGGCAGCTCGGTGTCCAGGGCGAAGAGCTTGTGATAGTACCGGTGCCTTCCGATGGGCGGGCACGGGCCGCCGTAACCGGTCCGCTTCCAGTCGTTGAGGCCCTCCCTGGTGCCGGCCGGCAGATCGCCGGGGGAGACATCCTCGGGCAAGCCTCTCGCCGAAGCGGGGATGTTGTACAGCACCCAGTGCACCCAGGTCATCTTGGGCGCCCTCGGGTCCGGCGCGTCCGGGTCATCCATGATGAGTGCCAGCGTCTTCGCGTTGTCGGGAACTCCCGTCCAGGAAAGCTCCGGCGAGATGTCCCGGCCCTCGCAGGTGTGCACCGTCGGGATCTCCCCTTCGTGCGCGAATGCTTTCGATGTGATCATCAATGCCATCTCCTCGCCTCCCTTCGCGTGACCGGCCGCCGGCACGACGAGCGCCGCCGCGAGAGCCAGCACCACCGTGCGTGCCGTTGCGCGTCCGTTTCCCTTCACCACCCCTCGATTATCTCACGACGGCCTCCTCTTCGCTAACGCCCCTCCGGCCCCCGGCCGTTGAGTGGATCCTGCGGGCAGCGCGGGTCGCTCTCGTGGCCCGGCGATCCCTGGCTGTCCCGGCCGTGGCCGGCCGGCGGGGGGTCCTTCACGAGGAAGTATCGATGTCGGCGAACACCGGCGCGTGGTCCGACGGTGTCAGGCCGTCTTTTTTCTTGCGGTAGTCCCGATCGATCGTGACACTGTGCACCCGGTCGCGCACGCCGTGTGTCGCCAGCAGCAGGTCGATGCGCAGGCCCTGCCCGCGATGAAACGCCCCGCCGCGGTAATCCCACCAGGAGAAGGCCCGCGCCTGCGGGTTCAACTCGCGGAACAGATCGTGAAGCCCCCAATCGATCAACGCGCGCAGCCGGGTGCGCTCCTCGCTCGTGTGGAAGATGGTGCCGCGCAGCGCTTCCTCGTTCCAGCTATCGAGCGCCCCCGGGCAGACGTTGAAGTCGCCGGTCACGATCTGGGCCGCGCCGGGCGCATGGCGGTTTCTCAGGTGCTCCAGCAGGGCATCGAACCACTCCAGCTTGCGCTGGAAATCCTCGTGGCCGACATGCTTGCCGTTGGGACAGTAAACGGATGTGATCGTCAGATCCCCGACCGCCGCGCTGACGAGTCGCGCCCCCATCGCCTCCTGGCCCGGCAGGCCCTCCTGCGTGATGGCGATCGGCTCTCGAGAGAGGATCGCCACGCCGTTCCAGGCCTTCTGGCCGCGCACGACGGCGCGGTAGCCTTCGGCCTCGAGCAGGTCGCGCGGGAACTGCTCGGCGGTCAGCTTGAGCTCCTGCAGGGCGACGATATCGGGCTTGCGATCCCGCAGCCACGCCAGGACGTAATCCAGGCGCGCCCGCAGCCCGTTGACGTTCCAGGTCGCGATACGCATGGGGCACCTCTTGCGCGGATCCCTTCTTGCGAGCGAGGATACCACGCCGGCCGGACCGCGCCGACGGTGCGTGCTAGCATCCCGGTCGTGACCGAGCGTCGATTCTTCCCGTGCGGGCAAGGCTCCCGGCCGGACGCCGTGAGCGCGCCCTGCGCCAGCGCGCACCGCCTTGGCGGGGCAGGCCGATGAGCGGCACCCGGCGCCGCTGGTTGGATGCGTTCGGCCTCGGCTTGGCCGTGCGGGATCTCACCGTGCGGCTCGATCCGGTTCCCGCGGCCGATGAGAAGGTCACCGCGCGCGGGTTCGCCGAATCGGGAGGCGGGCCGGTGCCCACCGCCCTGGTGACGCTCGCCCGGCTCGGCCGCCGCTGCGCCTTCGCCGGTGTGGTGGGAACCGACGATGCGGGGGCTTTCATCGAGCAGGACCTGCGGCGCGAAGCCATCGACACTTCCTGTCTGCTGCGCCGTGACGATGCGGGCTCGGCGACGAGCGTCATCCTGGTGGAGCCCGGCGGCGCCCGGCGCGTCTGCGAGTGGGGCCAGAAGGACCTGCCGTTTTCAGCCGGCGACCTCCGTTCCGCCCTGCCGCTGCTGGATGATTGCGAATTCCTGCTCATCGACGCCAGGCTGCCCGAGGCCCAGCGGGAAGCCGCCGCACGCGTGCGGCGCCGTGGCGGCCGCGTCGTCCTGGACTGCGGCCACCCCCGCCCGGGCGTCGAGCCCCTGCTGCAAGTGACCGACGTCGCGATCTTCTCGCACTCCTACCCGAGGAGTCTGCACGGCGAGCGGTTCGATGCCGAGCGATTCGTCGGGTGGCTCCGCGAACGGCTGGCGCCCGGCGGCCCGCGCATCGCGGGGCTCACGCTCGGGCGCGCCGGCTGCCTGATCGCGCGGCCGGGCGGTGCCGTGACCCGCGTCCCCGGCCTGCCGGTGCACGCGGTCGACACGACCGGCGCCGGCGACGTCTTCCACGGTGCCTTCGTGCATCGGCTGCTGGATGGAGCCTCGGCGACGGATGCCGCTCGCTTCGCCAACGCGGCCGCCGCCCTCTCGTGCCGGCAGCTCACTGCTCGAGCGCCCCTGCCCGATGCCGCCGCCATCCGCCGCTTCGCCGCGACCGGCCGCGCCTGAGAGGACCGCGCCGGGGCGTGGAAGGCGCCCCGTCACCGCATGGCGCGGGGGAACGTTCCTCCGGGAGGCCATGGCGAGCGGCCGGGTCCCTTGACCGAAGCGGAATGGGAGGTTAATCTTACAGCAGGTGGGAGGATGTCCTGGGCACCGCCCGGGGTTCTCTCGCCATCCGGCCTCACTGGCGAGATCGTGTTCCAGTCCAAGACCAACAAGCGCCCTCGGGCGCGAGACGCTCAGAGCCACATCACGACCCGCCGCCGCTCGATTCGCAGCGGCCGGGCCGACGGGCCCGGGGCCGTCATGGCACGGACCTTGTCCGCCATCACCGAGCACGCCCAGCTCGACTTCCCGGTCCGCCGCGAGGATCTGCGTGTGGGCGACCAGGTCGTTGTCCGGACCCGCAACTCGACCTACTGCCTGTGGTTTCTCGGCGCCGAGGGTTTCGCCGTCACGGGAGGCTGGTTCGAACGCGAGGGCCGTTCGCCCGAGACCGTCGCGATCAACGGCTGTACCTATGGGCACAGCGTCATCCGCCACGATGTGGTGGCCGCACGCGGACTGTTTCTCGAGTTCGGCAACAACGTCCTGACCACCCGTATCCAGGACGTCCACGTCGTCCGCTCCCCCGACACGGAGGTGTGTCACTGAAACAGGCCAGGCCGTCCGGCGGCTGCGGAGTCGGGGCCCGAGGGTTGACCTTCCCCGGCCCATATGCCACACGCGATGGCATGAAATGGCCCGGCGCGCTCTTTCCGGCTGCTGGAAGAGTGACGCGATGAGAACGATCCCCTCGCGCGGGCGTCTTGCGGCGGCCTGCGCCGTGTGCCTGCTTGCCGGCTGGATTCCCGCCCAGGCGGCGTCCGGGCGGGGTCCCATCAAACTCGACGAGCCGTTTCCCGAGCTCGTCCTCCCGTCCGCGATGGACGGAGCGCCGATGGCGGTCTCGTCTTTTCGCGGCGAAAAGCTCATCCTGCACATCTTCGCCTCCTGGTGAGCCGGCTGCCGCGTGCACGTGCCCGGGTGGCACGAGAGGACGAAGACTTTCCAGCGCGAGGGACGGGTGCACATGGCCGGCATCATCCAGGAGCAGCATCCCGATCGCGCCCGCCTGTTCATGCAGTGGAAGAAGATGGATTGGCCGATCATGGTGGACGCGCTCGACAGGTTGGGCATCGACGTCGTCCCTCTCACCGTGCTGATCGACGAGCGTGGACTCGTCCGGGCGATCCGCCCCGACTTCGATACATTCAAGGCGTTCCTCGACGAGCCGGCACCGGCGAAGCCGGCCGCCGCGCGCCCCGCCGTTCAGCGTCCGGACCTGGCCGCTCTCGAGAAGGCCGCCCGCTCCGGGCCGCGCCGGGCGCAGATCCGCCTGGCCGATGCGCTCGTGCTGTGGCGCGGCACCGCGGGGCTGGATCGGGCCATCGCGCTGTATCGTGCGGCCCTGCGCGCCGACCCGGGCGACGGGCCCGTGCACTTTCGTCTCGGGGTGGCGCTGCGCGAGCGGTATGAATCCGAGCGGCGCCGGACGGATGATTTCGCCCGAGCCGTCGAGGAGTGGGGCAAGGCGCTCGATATCGAGCCCAACCAGTACATCTGGCGCCGCCGCATCCAGCAATATGGCCCTCGCCTCATGAAACCGTATCCTTTCTACGACTGGGTCGCACAGGCCCGAGCAGACATCATGGCTCGCGGTGAGAGACCCGTGGCGTTGCGGGTCGAGCCGGCCGGCACCGAGCTGGCTCATCCGGCGCGGATCTTTCAGGGGTCACCGCCCGGCGAGGCCGAGCCGGATCCTCGAGGTCGGATCCGGCGCGACGAGGCCGGCCTCATCCGGGTCGAGACGACGCTGGTTCCCGCGCGGCTGCATTCCGGCGGCGCGGGCCGCGTCCACATCGTGTTCCGCCCCGATCGCACGCTGCAGGCCCACTGGAACAACAAGGTCGGCGACCTCGTCCTGTGGATCTCCCCGCCGCAGGGCTGGACCGTCGACACGGATCACCTGACCGTGCCCTCGCCGCGCGAGCCGGTCAGCGAGGAGCCGCGCCGGCTGGAGTTCGAGGTCAAGCCTCCGGACGGCTTCACCGGATCGGCGACGATCCCGGCCTACGCCCTGTACTACGTCTGCGAGGGCGTCAACGGCACATGCCTGTACCGCCGCGGTGACATTCCCATCACCGTGGAGGTGCGCGGCGACTGACACGCGACGCGCGCGGCGGCCCACGGCATCCCTCAGAGCTGCACCTGCACGCCCACCTCGATGACCCGGTTGGCCGGGATCCCGAAGTGGCTCGTGGCCCGCTGCGCGTTGCGCGACATGAACGCGAAGAGTCTCTTGCGCCAGTTGGCCATCCTGTGCCTGCCGCCGTATACCAGGGTCTCCTGGCCGAGGAAATACACGGTGTGGTCCGGATCGTAGGCGATCCCCTCGGCGTCCAGTTGCTTGAGCAGCGCGGGAACGTTGGGGGCCTGCATGAAGCCGTACCGGGCGGTGACGCGGAACATCCCGGGCCGGATCGTCTCCACCTGTAACCTCTTCGATCCGGACACGCGCGGCACCTGCTCGGTGAGGATCGTCAGGATGATCACGCGTTTGTGCAGCACCTTGTTGTATTTCACGTTGTGCACGAGCGTCGCGGGAACGCTCGTCTCGTTGCTGTCGAGAAAGACCGCGGTGCCCTGCACCGTGACCGGCTTGGACTGCTTGATCTGCCCGAGGAACTGCTCGGTGGAGAGCCGGTCGCGGCGCAGCCTCCGGCCGAGGATCGTGCGGCCCAGCTTCCACGTCCTCATGACGATGAAGACCAGGGCGGCCACCAGCAGCGGCACCCAACCCCCATCGACGATCTTCAGGGTGTTGGCACCGAAGAAGGCCAGGTCGATGAACAGCAACGCCGCCCCCGCCAGCAGGACGAGCAGCCAGTTCCATCCCCAGCGGGTGCGGGCGCAGACGATCGCCAGCAGCGTCGTGATCACCATCGTGGTGGTGATGGCAATGCCGTACGCCCCCGCCAGGTTGGACGAGGAGCCGAACCCCAGAACGAGACCCACGGCGCACAAGAGCAACAGCCAGTTGACGATCGGGATGTAGACCTGCCCGACCTGGTGGCTCGATGTGTGCTTGATCGAGATGCGCGGCAGGTATCCGAGCCGCAGCGCCTGGCGCGACAGGGAGAAGGCACCCGAGATGACGGCCTGCGATGCGATGACCGTGGCGAGCGTCGCGAAGATGACCAGCGGATAGAGCAGGCTTGTCGGAGCCAGCATGAAGAAGGGGTTCTCGACCGCCTCGGGGTGGCGCAGAAGCAGGGCCCCCTGGCCGAAGTAGTTCAGCAGCAATCCCGGCAGGGCGACGGCGAACCAGGCGAGCCGGATCGGCCGCTTGCCGAAATGGCCCATGTCGGCGTACAGCGTCTCAGCGCCGGTGACGACCAGGAAAACGCCCCCCAGCGCGGAGAAACCTGCGATCCGGTTGCGCTCGAAGAAGGCCACGGCATGCCATGGGTTCGCGGCGGCCAGCACACCGGGGTTGCGAACGATCCAGTGAAGTCCGAGCAGCCCCAGGCAGATGAACCAGAGGAGGGTCACGGGGCCGAAGATCGCGCCGACCGCCCCCGTGCCCCGCTTCTGGATCAGAAACAGCGCGATCAGGATCCCGATGGCGATCGGCACCACGTACGGCTCGAAGGCGTGGGTGGCGACTTGCAGCCCCTCGACGGCGCTCAGCACGGAGATGGCCGGCGTGATCATCCCGTCGCCGTAGAGCAGGGCGGCACCGAAAACGCCGACAGCCAGGAGCACAGGGCGAAGGAACTTGACCTTGCCGCCCGACGTCACCAGCGCCATCAAGGCCAGGATCCCCCCTTCCCCTTCGTTGTCGGCCTTCAACACGAAGATCAGGTACTTGATGGAGACGACCGCGATGAGGGACCAGAGGATCAACGAGAGCACGCCGAGGATGTTGTCCGCTCGCGGCATGATCCGGTCGGTCGATGCGAAACACTCGCGAAAGGCATACAGAGGGCTCGTGCCGATATCGCCATAGACCACGCCGAGCGCACCCAGGGCGAGGTGCCGGACGTTGCTATCGACCTGTGGCGCTGTCTTCCTGGGATCTGCGTTCGCCATGATTTTCCATGCCGGTGGCCGGTGCCAGGCTCCTCGTCGAGAGCCTCCCCCGGCGCAAAGCGGATAAGGGTAGCACGATGCCGCCTCGGTGCAACCTCCTCGCGAGGGCCGGGAGGATCCTCGGGATGCCTTCCGGGGCGAGGGTTGCGCCGGCACCTGCAACTGGGGGATGATGGGCCGGCACGGACGGCTCGGCCCGTCACTTTCGTTCCGTATCTTGCGCGAGAAGGGGGCAATCCATGAGGCACATACTGCGGCTGACCGCCGGCGTGGTCGGTGGGTACCTGGTGCTCGCGATCGTGGTGTTCGCGTCGCTGTCGGCCGCCTACGCCGTGATGGGGGCGGACCGGGCTTTCCAGCCTTCGACCTACGATGTCTCGACGCTCTGGATGGTGACGATGTTCGCTCTCAACATTCTGGCCGCCGTGGCGGGCGGCTGGGCCGGCGCGGCCATCGGAGGCAACCGGGGAGCCACGCTGGCCCTGGCGATCGTCGTCATGCTCGTGGGCATTCTGGTGGCGGCGCCCGTGCTGCTGGCCGAGCAGGAGGAGATCCCGAAATCGCGCGTCGGGGATGTCGGCATGTTCGAAGCGATGCGGGACGCGCGCCAGCCGGCCTGGGTGGCCCTGCTGAACCCGTGGATCGGGGCCGCCGGGGTGTTGCTGGGCGGCAGGCTGTGGAGGAACGCCTGAGATGCGTTTCACCGATACCCTGATCGCCACCGTCTGCCTGGGCGCCCTGGCGATGCCGTCGCACGCCGCACCGAAGCCGGAGAGCGGGATCCTGCAGCCCGTGGACATCTTCGAGATGGAGTACGCCTCCGATCCCCGGATCTCCCGCAACGGCAAGCGGGTCGTCTACGTGCGCAACACGATGGACATCATGGCCGATCGGCGCCGATCGCGGCTGTGGATGGTCAACTTCGAGGGCACCGACAACCGGCCGCTCGTCGCCGGCGAGCAGGACGTCTTCTTCCCTCGCTGGTCGCCCGACGGCAAGCGACTGGCGTACCTCGCCGCCGCGGACGGGAAGGCGCAGATCTTTCTGCGATGGATGGACACCGGCCAGACCGCGCGGCTTTCCCACCTGCAGCACCCACCGTCGGGACTCGCCTGGTCGCCGGACGGAAAATGGCTGGCGTTCAGCATGTTCGTCCCCGACCCGGCACCGCCCCTCGTTCACATGCCCGACAAGCCGAAAGGAGCGGTGTGGGCGAAGCCACCGCGCGTCATTCGCCAGGTGAAGTACCGAGCCGACGGCACGGGCTTTCTCGAGGAAGGCTACAGCCAGCTCTTCGTCCTGCCGGCCGAGGGCGGAACGCCACGCCAGATCACGTCGGGCCCGTTCAACCACGGCGGACAGATCGCGTGGACGCCGGACGCGGCGGCGCTCATCGTGTCAGCGAACCGCCATGAGGACTGGCCGTTGAACCCGCGCGACTCGGAGATCTCCGAGGTGCGCGTGGCCGACGGCGCCATCGAGGCGCTCACCGACAGGCGCGGCCCCGACACCTCACCGGTCGTATCCCCCGACGGCAGGCTCATCGCCTACCTGGGCTTCGATGACCACCTGCAGGGCTACCAGGTGACCCACCTGTACGTCATGCGACGTGACGGATCCGACCGCCGCCTCGTGACCGGCCGACTCGATCGAGACGTCCGCCAGCCGAGGTGGAACAGCAACAGCGCGGGTTTGTACTTTCAATACGACGACCAGGGGGACACGAAGCTCGCCTACATCTCCCTGGACGGACACCAGGAAAACCTCGGAGAGCACCTCGGGTCCGCCTCGATCGGCCGGCCGTACTCCGGGGCGTCGTTCACGGTCGCTCCCGACGGGCACGTCGCCGCGACCGTCACCCGGCCCGAGCGCCCCGCCGACGTGGCCGTCGGCAGGCGGGGCATCTCCTCGCTACGAGTGGTCACCCATCTGAACGACGACTTGCTCGATGACAAGCGGCTCGGTCGCGTCGAGGAGATCCGGTTCGCGTCCGGCTATGACCAGTGGCCACTGCAAGGATGGATCGTCTACCCGCCGGACTTCGACGGATCGCGCCAGTACCCGATGATCCTCGAGATCCACGGAGGGCCGTTCGCCAATTACGGCGACCGGTTCTCGGCGGAGATCCAGTTGTACGCGGCGGCCGGCTACGTCGTCTTGTACCTCAACCCGCGCGGCAGCACGAGCTACGGCGAGGAGTTCGGCAACCTGATCCACCACGCCTACCCGGGCCACGACTACGACGATCTCATGTCGGGAGTCGACGCGGTGCTCCAGCGGGGTTTCGTGGATGCCGACAACCTGTTCGTGACGGGCGGCAGCGGCGGTGGCGTGCTATCGAGCTGGATTGTGGGCAAGACCGATCGCTTCCGTGCCGCCGTCGTCGCCAAACCGGTCATCAACTGGACCAGCTTCATGCTGACATCCGACATCTACAACAGCGTGTATCAATACTGGTTCGCGAAGCTCCCGTGGGAGGATCCGGCACAGTACCTCGCCCGCTCGCCGCTCTCGCTGGTGGGCAACGTCACGACCCCGACGATGCTGCTGACGGGCGAGCAGGATCACCGAACGCCGATATCCGAGTCGGAGCAGTTCTACCAGGCGCTCAAGCTCAGGAAGATCGAGACGGCCCTGGTACGGATCCAGGAGTCAGGCCATGGGATCGCGCGCAAGCCGAGCAACTTGATCGCCAAGGTGCTTCACGTGCTGGCCTGGTTCGAGGGCCACCGGAAGAAAGCGCCCTGAGCCGGCGGCGGCTCTAGGAGTTCAGCTTGTCGTACTTCCAGAACTTCGTGCCCGAGATGTCGATGTTCGCCATCAGGCCGCCTTCGGTGAGCATGTAGAAGGCGACACCATCCTGGAAGGTGGCCTCCGCGTTGGCCCCGGCCACGCCGGCGACGGCGTTCGCCGAGGAGTCCGCCTGCCAGCCTTCCTGGACGAATTTATCGAAGGTATCGTGGTCCTGGAAAAAGAAGACGATCTGGTACTTCTGCCCGCCCAGGCCGACCCCGATGCCGGCGGTCCCCATCTTCATGTAGATTCTCTTTCCGGACGCCTTGTCCACGGCGACGCCTACGCCGCCGCCGCCCGTGAGGAAGATGGCGAACTTGAGGTTGTCGAACACGGCGTAAGCGGCGGCGCGATCGTATAGCTTCTTGGCGGCCGGGCTCTTGGAGAACAGCTCGTCGAGGGTATCCCGCGCCATGACGTCGATCTTGTCGCGCTTGACGCTGGCCCGTGTCTTCTTTTGCGAATCCTCGGAGCCGGCCTGCGCGGTCTTGACGAGATCGCTCGAGACGAAAACCAGGAGTATCGCGACAGTACTCAGGGCGAACCACCTTCTCATGACCTGTCCCCCTTTGATGCCTTGCCGAGCCTTGGGTGAGATTCACCGGGCGGCCGGTGAATGCCTGTCGAGGTTTCAGCCTAGCACAGCCGGTCCTGTTCGGCCCGGCGCCGGCGATCCGACCGCCGGGCGGAGCAGGAGCCACGTGAACTCTCCCGCGGGCCGCTCCGTTTCAGGCCCCTGCCTGGGTCGGCGCCGGGCCGTCCAGTCCCATCCCGGCCACGGGCGACCGTCGAGGCCTCGAGAGGAAAGGCCGGCGGAGGATGTGGTACACCTTCTGCAGGCGCGGCCGGAGCCGCGCCCGTTGACTCTCGTCGTTTCCGAGCATCGAAAAAAGGGTCATGCCATGTT
>JBHHZN010000041.1:0-11080 GCA_046758155.1 Acidobacteriota bacterium
CATGCACCCGTCGCCGATCCAGCGAATGCGAGGAGACTTCCATGACACAGCCCCCACAACCGGCGGCGGCCATCCGGGACAGATACCCATGGATGTCCGGCGCCTCCGGCGTCGTCAGCCGGCCATCGATCTCGGCATCACCCACCTTGTAGGAGATGGTCCCGAGCTGGCCGACCTTCCAGCCCGCCGCTTCCAGCACAGCCGCCACGAGGCAGCAGGTCGTCGTCTTACCGTTGGTCCCCGTCACCCCGACGATCGGGAGCCTTTCATCCACCCGCCCGTGCAGGTTGCGAGCCATGACGGCCAGCGCTGTTCGCTCGTCATCGACCTCGATGACACGCGGCGCGTTTTTCAACTCGGCAACGCCGGACCGTCCACGCCCGACGATGACGGCCCCGGCACCGCGCCGTGCGGCATCGCCCGCGAAGTTCAGCCCGTCGGTCCTCCCGCCCCGCAGGGCGACGAACACCGCCCCGGGCCCGGCCCGTCTTGAATCATGCGTGACACTTACCACATCCTGGTCATCGACGCCCTGCACCCAGCGATGAGGAGTTGCTCCGAGAAGCTCCCCGACGCGCATCTTCAACGAGTCGACCGGCGCGCGATCCCTCCCCCATGCAGCCTTTCTCCGTCCATCCCGTGAGCCGCGCCACCGGCCGGCCCCGCTCGCAAGGTGATGTCAGCCCCCTGCGGCAGGATCGATCCGACCTGCGGGATCTGTCCGACGACGACCCCATCGGCGGCGACACCCATCGGTGCAAGGCGCGCCAGAAGGCCGATGCGACCGAGGTAGTGCACGGCCTCACGCAGGGAGTGTCCTTGGAGATCCGGAAGAAGAATCCGGCCACCCGAGACGACCGATCCGGGCGACGGAAGCGGTTCGCGCCGCGACGCGGCGCGGCCCCGGCCGGCGGGCGTGGCGGCCGAGACCAGGCGCGCCGGGGCGCCGGGCGCCGTGGGTCGGGCGCCGGCCGGCGCGACGCGCAGATAACGCAACGCCGGCTCCGCGATGCGGCTGAACACCGGCGCGACAACGTCGCCGCCGTGGTAACGGCGGCCCCGCGGCTCATCGAGGACGACGAGGATGGTCAAGGCCGGCTTGATCGAGGGAACGAATCCGACGAAGGAGGCGACATGCCGATCGTGCCTGTACGAGCCTCCGGGGCCTATCTTCTGCGCCGTGCCGGTTTTTCCCGCCACGGTGTAGTCCGGCACTCGCGCCGCCTGCCCCGTGCCCTCGCGCACCACCCCTTCCATCATCCGGACCAGCGTACGGGCGGTCGCGCGCGAGATGACGCGCCTCGTGGGCCTGTCCGTGCTCTGGCCGACCACGTTTCCACGGGGATCCGAATCGCGCAGGATGATGCGCGGCTCCTGGAGCACACCGCCGTTGGCCACCGCCGAGATGGCCGTCGCCAACTGAAGGGCGGTCACGCTCATCTCCTGGCCGAATGACAGCGAAGCCTGGGAGATCCCCGACCAGCTCTTCGGGGGTCGCAGGAGTCCGCGCGACTCGCCCGGCAGCATCACGCCCGTCCGCATCCCCATGCCGAAACGGTGCATCGTCTCGTAGAAGTCCTCCGGGTCGAGCCTCAATCCCACCTTGATGGCGCCGACATTGCTCGATTTCTCGAGAATCTCCGTCACGCTCAGGCGACCGAACCTCTTGTGATCGCGAATCCGCGAGCGCCCGACTCGAATGGACCCGTTCTGACAATCGATGAGCTCGTGGGGACGCACGAGATGCCGTTCCAGCGCCGCCGCCAGGGTGATGACCTTGAAAGTCGATCCCGGCTCGAACGCGTCCACCACCGCTCGGTTCCTTCTGCTGCCGGCCGGATACTCTCCGGGCCGGTTCGGATTGAACGTCGGTGCGTTGGCCATCGCGAGGATCTCGCCCGTCTTCGGATCCATGACGACGACCGTGCCGGCCCGCGCACCGGTTTCTCGCATCGCCCTGGCCAGCTCCCGCTCCGTGATGTGCTGGATCGTCTCATCGATCGTCAGGACGACACCATGGCCCGGTTTCGCGGCACGCCGTGTCACGTTCAGGAATTTCTTCCCACGCGCGTCGCGCAGCGCGAAGACTCGCCCGTTGCGTCCCCGGATCGATTCGTCCAACGCCAGCTCGAGACCCTCCATCCCTATGTTGTCCATGCCGACCCAACCGAGCACATGGGCGGCGAGTTCCCCGTGGGGATAGAACCGGCGATTTTCGCGCACGAAGTGAATCCCCTTCAGCGAGAGAGCGGCCACGCGCGTCCGGAGCACCGGATCGATCTTGCGCCTGACCCACACGAACAGGCGATCGCCGGTCAGCTTCCTGGCGAGCGCTCTGCGCGCCGTGGATCGTTTGCCACGGTCGAGCCCCAGCACGGGTGCGAGAATGGCGGCTGTGCGTGCCGGGTCGTCAATCTCGGCGGGGACCGCGTAGATGGAGTCCACCTCGATGCTCATGGCAAGCTCACGGCCGTTGCGATCGTAGATTATCCCTCGCCGCGCATCCAGCGTGATAACACGTTCCTGCTGGCGGCGCGCCCGCTGGCGCATCTGGTCCGACTGGTAAACCTGCAGATCGACGAGACGGAAGCCGAGGAACCCCGCCCAGCTCAAACTGGCCAGCGCAAGGACGCCGAGGCGGCGATTCAGGGGTCTGCGGTCAATTGGTACCCAGTTTCGTCCCATCTGCTCCGTTCACGTGATGTTGTTTCCTACCAGTTGTTATCGAGGCGATCCGGGCGGCGGACATTCCGCGGACGGGCTCGAGGCGGCCCGGATCGACGAGCACTACCGCGCCGGGGGCGGACGGGCCCAGGCCGAGCTGCCCCATGCTGATCTTCTCTATGCGGGAAAGGCTTTCGAGCGACGCCTTCTCGAGTCGCAGACATTGCTGCACCTCGACAAGACGATCACGCTGGCCCTTGAGCTTCTCGGTGCGATAGCCAATTCGGATCCATTCGACGTTCTGCCAGAGATAGGCCAGAACGGGTAGGAGCATCACGACGGAGAGAAAAACAACGAGCAAGAGTTCCCGCGCGGCCGCCTGATCCGATTCCCGCGTGAGGTGGCGGTTCAGCCCCGGCAACCTGACCTGATGCTTCATCATCTCCTCGGCGGCGTCTTACAGCCGTTCGGCGGCGCGCAGCCTGGCGCTCCGGGCACGCGGGTTCGCTGCGATCTCCTCCACTCCTGGACGCAGCGGCTTACGGTTGAGCAGGGCGACTCGGTTCGGCGTGTCACAGGCACATCGGGGGAGGCTCCGGGGGCAAGTACATTGGCGTGACAAGTGGTGCAGGGATGTTTTGACGAGACGATCTTCGAGGGAATGGAACGCGAGCAGAATGAGCCTCCCCCGGGCCTGCAACGCCTCGACCGAGTCGAGAACGAACTTATCGATACCTCTGAGCTCTTGGTTGACCGCGATCCGCAGGGCCTGAAAAACGCGGGTCGCGGGATGAATGCGCCGACCGCGACGCCGGAGGACGCGGTCAACGATTCGCACGAGATCGTGGGTTGTCCGCAGTCGTCCGCGATCGCGCTCCCGGACGATCGCCCGCGCGAGGGCGCGTGATCTTCGCTCCTCGCCGAACTCGAAAATGATACGGGCGAGTTCGTGTTCCGGTGCACGGTTCAGGATGTCGGCGGCCGTGAGATCTTGCGATCGATCCATCCGCATATCGAGCGGCTCGTCACGGCGGAACGAAAAACCCCGCCCCTCGGCCGTGAGTTGGTACGACGAGATGCCCAGATCGGCAACGAGCCCGGCCAGGCAGCCGCGACGATCGAGTCCCTCCCGTTCGAGGATCTCGGGCAGGTCGCGGTAGTCGCCGTGGACGAGCGTCAGTCTGGAAGCGAACCGTTCCAGCCGTTGCCGGGCCAGCGCCAGCGACTCCGCGTCGCGATCGATCCCTATCAGCCGCGCGTCGCCGGAAGCCTCCAGAATGCGCTCGGCGTGGCCGCCCAGGCCCACGGTGGCGTCCACGTAGACGCCCCCTCCGGGCGCAAGCAACGAGATCACCTCGTCGGCCATGACCGGCCGGTGCGCCGGGGGCCCATTGCCGGGGGAGGTCGGACTCTCGGGTTGCCTCGCGGGTCCCGCGTCCCGATCCCCGTCTCCCCCGGCTACATGGAAGGGCAGGTCGCCCCCGGGAAGGTATCGCGCCGTGTCAGCGATCGATGTTTCGAGAGTTTGCACAAGACCTCGAAATCTGGTTTCCTAGATCCCCAGCTCCGCGAGATAATCCTCGTCCTCGGGAGAGAGGCGTTCGTTCCGGAGCACGTCCATGAACTTGCGGAGGTTCCAGACCCCCAGATGGTTCGCCTCACCGATGATCAAGACATCATCCTTGATGCCGGCGGCCGACCGGACCGTCGGATGGAGGAGAATCCGACCTTGAGGATCCATGGTGGCCATCCTCCCGAAATAACTCGTCGCCCGGCGGTACTTGCGCACGGGCACCCGGGAGTTCGGTTCCCTCTTGAGCTTGCGCTGGATCTCGCGCCAGGCGCTGATCGGATAGACGTGAGCGTAATCCCCCTTGGCGCTCGTGACGAAGAACTCCTTCCTGTCGTCGAACTGCTCCAGGATCTGCCGCCGGAAATCGGAGGGAATCTTCACGCGCCCCTTCTCGTCGACCTTGGCGGTGAAACTGCCATCCAGCATGTCAGCTCCTGCCGCCTCCGTTTCTCCACTTTGGACTTCGGCGGGCCACTTGCGACCACTTAGCGGGGGATGTTAGAAAGATCCCCTCCCACTGTCAAGCCCAAACGCCTCGGATACAATCAATTACGCAAGAGATGAATCGAACTCAAGATGACGGGGTCGCTTCGAGAGGCGATACAAGATACGGGGGAGCCCGCAGGAGGAAGATCCCGGCACGCGGATTGCATCCGGGAAGCGCTTGACGCCGATCAATCCAAGCAACTGAAAAGACAAGAGTTCTGCCTCTATTTTTTTCGCCTCGACGCCTGTCGGGTCTTTCCTTCTGTTCACAACGACTTGCATCGATCCGCCGGGGCCGGCCGACACGCGCACCAGCCGCCGGCGCATCGAAGAACCGCGACCCGAGGATCGCGATCGACATCGCACCGGATCCTTCGCGCGCGTCGCATTCGACGGGTTCCTCACGCCGGCGGCCGCAGCCCTCGTCCGGATCAGCCGCGATCGGATCCGTCCGGACGCATCCCGGCCTCGACTCCAGGGCGCCGACGCGATTTCAGATCCTTGCCGGACACCGTCGTGAGAACCCGCGGCGCGCCACCGGGCTGGCGGCGGGAGGTCGGATCGTGACCGGCCTGATGGGCAACCGGACGACGCGCGGTGGCACGACACCCCCGGACGGTCGCTCGAGACGGATCGTCGGGCGCGGTTGATGTATGATGGACAGCATGGCTGATGGGCCGAAAAACCTGGAGATCAACTGTCCCTGTTGCGGCGCCCTCGTCGTGATCGATCCGGAGACTCAGGCGATCCTGCGCTTCGAGGAGCCCAAGAGGACACAGGGCGCTTCCTTCGAGCAGATGCTCAGGGACGTGGACGCATCGAAGAGGAAGTCCGCCTCCCGGCTCCAGCGGGCCTTCGACGAGCAGAGGCAGAGGGACAGTATCTTGCAAAAGAAGTTCCGCGAGGCGGTGAAGAAGGCCGAAGAATCTGACGAGCCGCCGCCGCGCCCCTTCGATCTGGATTGATCCTACGTCTCGGCGCCTGCCCCCCCGGTGGGCTGGCTCACGGCGGCGGGTCCGAGCAGGACGGCGATCCAGCGTGTCCTGGCGTTGTTCTCCAGCGCGATCTTCATCGTCATGGTCAGCGGAATGGCCAGGATCATCCCGACGGGACCGAACACCCATCCCCAGAAAACCAGCGAGAGGAAAACGACCAGGGTCGATAAACCCACGCCGCGGCCCAGAACGCGCGGTTCGAGGAACCCACCCAGCAGAACGTTGACCGCAAGGTAGCCCACGCCGATCAGGATGGTCACGCCCGCCCCGTACTGGATGAACCCCAGCAGTATCGGCGGAATGGCGGCGAGCACGGAGCCGATGGTGGGGATGTAGTTCAGAAGGAACGCCAGGACTCCCCACATCACCGCGAAATCGACCCCGAGCAGCGCAAGCCAACCGGCCAGGGCGACGCCGGTGATCAGGCTGAAGACCGTCTTGATGACGATGTAGCGATTCATGGCATCGGTGAACTTCTCGAATGCCACCAGGGCGTTACCCGAATCGGCGAGAACCGAGCGGGCCTTCACGGGAAAACTCGAGGCCTCCAGGAGAATGAAGATCATGGTCAGAAGGATCAGGAACGTGTTCGCGAAGGCCCGCCGCAGTCCCGTCAGCATGCCGGCGACCAGACTCATCGCCACGCTCGGGTCGAGGCTCTCCAAAAGTTTTCGCACGGAGACGCTGTCTCCCAACCCTTTGAACGAATCGCTCATCTGGACCATCCTCTGTTCCACGCGTTGTTCATAGACCGGGAGCTGTTCGGAGAAAAGATTGACCGATCCGCCGAGAAGCAGCCCCAGCAGGCCGATCAGCACCATGATCGCCCCCACCACGACGAAGACGGCCAGCGCGGACGGCACACCCCGCCTCTCGAGCCAGCGCAGGGGGCGGGCGCCGACGATGGCGAGAAAGACCGCCACGATGACCGGCACCAGGATCGCCTGGGCGGCTTTCAGCGCGGCGACCAGGAGGATCACGGCGATGATCGTCAGGAGCAGGCAAGTGTAGCCCGCATGCTCGGCCGGTGGATCCGGTCCCCGCACCGTGCTCGCCGGCTGCGATGGTTGATCGGTCATTTTGCAAGTCCCCCGCGGCCCTCGCCCGGCCCGCCGAGCGCATGGACCTGTATCAGATGACGGCGAGGATCTCCTCGGGCGAGGCGACGGATGTCCCCACCTTGCCCACGACGATCCCGGCGGCCGCGTTGGCGACCTCGGCCGCGTCGCGCAGCTCGCCCCCGGCAGCCAGCACCAGCGACAGCGCCGCCACGACGGTGTCGCCCGCCCCGGTGACATCGAACACCTCACGCGAGGTCGCCTCGATGTCCACCGGAGAACGGCCTTCCTCGAGCAGGAGCATCCCCTTCTCGCCACGAGTCAAGAGAACGCCGCGGCAGGAAAGACGGCGCTGGATCTCACGGCCGGCGGCCAGCAGATCCTCGGGCAGGCGGATGCGGATCCCGACCATGCGCGAAGCCTCCTGGATGTTGGGAGCGATGGCCGTGATCGGAGTGTAAGCCTCCCAGTGCTCGGGTTTCGGATCGACGATGACCGGGACATCCCGGCGGCGGGCGGCTTGGAGCAGGATCTCGAGCAGGGCGGGCGTCACGCATCCCTTCTCGTAGTCCGAGACCACGAACGCGTCCGCTTCCCGGCAGAGTTTCTCACCGATGTCGGCCAGACGCTCGGCCACCTTCCCCACGACTGGCTCCTCCTGCTCGCGATCGCAGCGCACGACCTGCTGGCTGTGCGCCACGATCCGCGTCTTCATGGTCGTGACCCGCCCATCGACCTGGATGACGCCGCCGGCATCGATGCCCTGCGCCTCCAGCGCGCGGAGAAGATGGGAAGCCGGCGCGTCCCTGCCGACCACTCCGAGCGGCCAGGCGACCCCTCCCAGGGACGCGATGTTGCCGGCCACGTTGCCGGCGCCTCCCAGATGAAAGGTCTCCCCCTGGGTCCTCACGACCGGGACGGGCGCCTCGGGGGAGATGCGATCCACCCTGCCCCAGATGAACTGATCCAGCATCAGGTCGCCCCAGACGATGATCTTCTTGTTTCGGGCCTGCTCGAGGATGCGCGCGATCGGTCGGGGGGTCATGAAACAGCCGGACGGCTCATTCCGGATCGGTGGTCGCCCGCTCCACCAGCATCACCGGGATATCGTCGATGATCGGGTAGACGCGACGACATGCGTGACACCTGAGGCCATCGCCCGCGGGCGTGATCTTCACCGGCTGCCGGCAGACGGGGCAGGCCAGAATCTCGAGAAGCTTGGGATCGATGGCCATCAGGATCCTCGCTGACGCCGCGTGGGCGGTTGAGACCGCAATCTACCACTCGGCAGGGGCTTTGCCAACAAGCCTTTTCTGACGCATAATGTCCCCTTCGGTCGCCCGCGCGGCGGGCGACGCATGAGGATAGGGCCGTGAAGATCCTGCTGATTCGCCTGTCCGCCATCGGGGATGTCGTGCGCACGCTCCCGGCGCTGTCCTGCCTGAGACGCGCCTACCCGACGGCTCACATCGACTGGGCGGTGGAGGAGCCCTCGACCGAGCTGGTCGCGGACCAGGCCGACCTGGACGGCATCCTGGTCTTTCCACGCCGGCGCCTCTCCCGCGTCCTTCTTCATCCCGGTGAACTGCCGTCCGCCTGGGCGCACCTGGTCGATTTCACGCGATCCCTGAAGGAGGCTCGCTACGACCTTGTCATCGACTTCCAGGGCACTCTCAAGAGCGGTCTCATCGCCTGGATGACCAGGGCGCCCCGGCGCGCCGGCCTGGGCCCCGGCCACGCGCGCGAGCTGTCGTATCTGTTCTACAACGACCGGCTCCGTCTGCCGCGCCGGAAGAAGATGAATCGGGTCGAACGGGCCCTCGCCCTCGTCCGCCATCTGGGCGTCGCGACCGAGGGGGCCGCGGCGAGGATCCCCGAGAAACCGGGCGACGCGGCCCACGTCGAGGCGTTTCTCTCCTCGCTGCCTGCAGCCGAGGGCGGCCCGGCGGCGCCGGCCGTGATCTTCCCCGGCACGAGCCGCACACAGCAATACAAGCGTTATCCAGCGGGTCACTTCACGCGGGTGGCCGACCTGATGGCCGAGCGGGCGGGGGTTCCCGTGGTGATCGCCTGGGGTCCCGGCGAGGAGGAACTGGCGGGGCAGGTGTTACGATCGATGCACAGGAGCGCCACGCTCGCGCCGTCGCTGACGCTCGGGCAGTTGACCGCCCTCATCCGCCGCTCCAGCGTCTTCGTGGCGGGTGACACGGGGCCGATGCATATCGCCTGGACGGTCGGCACCCCTCTGGTGGCCGTCTACGGCCCGACCGACCCGGTCCTGAACCGCCCGGGCGGACGGTTCAGCACGGTCGCCTACAGCAAGGTCCATTGCAGCCCCTGCCGCACCCGGGGCTGCATCGCCCGCACCTGTCTGGAACGCCTCGCGCCCGAGACGGTGGCCGAGGCCGCCATCGGCGTCATGCACGCCGCGCTCGCGGACGCCCCGGCCTCTCGGCGGACCGAGCGCAAGCAAGGTCCGGTGGGCGGGATCCGGCATGAGACGATGGGTCCGGGCACGCGAGCGGGGCAGTACCAGCCCTGAGAGGCATGATCGTCGATCCCGACCAGATCGACCGGATATTGATCCGGGCGAACAACTGGATCGGTGACGTGGTCATGATATCCCCGGCGCTGCGAGCCCTGCGGGAAACGTTTCCTTCGGCCCGTATCGACGCGCTCATCCGCCCGCACGTCGTCGAGTGCTTCACGCATCACCCCAGCGTGGACGACGTCATCGTCGAGGAGCCGGCCCGCAGCCACACTCCGGCGGGGCTGCGGCGCCTCGCCGCCCGGCTGAAGGGAAGGCGCTACGACCTGGCGGTGCTTTTCCAGAAGGCCATCGGCGCGGCCCTCCTCGCCTGGCTGGCCCGCATCCCGCGCCGGATCGGGTACGACACCGACAGGCGGGGGTTCCTGCTGACCCATCCCATCCATGAGACTCCGGCCCTCAGACGCATCCATCACGTGGAGTACTTCCTGACCATCGCGCGGGCGGCGGGCTGCCGCATCGGGCCGATCCCCCGGCGCGTGTATTTCCCTGTCGACGACGAGAGCCGTGCCTTCGCGAGGAGCTTTCTCGCGGCGAGAGAGGCCGAGCGTTACCCCTTGCTCGCCGCTTTCGCTGTGGGCGCCTCCAAGCCGCAACGGGCCTGGCACGCGGACCGTTTCGCCGCCCTCGCGCGCCGGCTGGTTCGGGAGCGCTCGGCCGGGATCCTCGTCGTCGGCGGCGAGCGGGACCGAGACGACGCCGGCCGCGTCCTGGCCGCCGCGGGCAAGCACGGGCTCGATGCCGTGGGTTGCACCACGGTGCGACAGATGGCGGCCCTGCTGGAACGGTGCGGTGTCTTCGTGGGAAACGACAGCGGTCCGATGCACGTGGCCGCCGCTCTGAGCGTGCCGATCCTGGCGATGTTCGGACCGGGCAGCCCGGCCAAGACCGCCCCCTACATGCCCGCCGAGAGGTTCGTCGCGCTGAGCGAGCAGTTCCACTGCTCGCCGTGCCGGCAGGATTTTTTCCGCGAATGCTCCCCCGCCCCCTCGCTCAAGCCGATGTGCCTCGAGGCCTTGACGCTCGAGCGGGCGAGCCGCGCCCTCAGCGCCCTGCTGGATCGGTCGACCGGCTGAGCGACCTGGCGCGGCCCACGCGGCCCGCCTTCCACCCCAGACGATGCAGGAACAAGGAGGACCTGTAGCGTCCGGCCGCCTGGAGATAGCGCCGCACCGCGCCCGGCTCGCCGTCCGTGTAGCACCTCAGGAACCGGATGATGTCGCGCCGGCGGCCGAGGCGCTCCTCGGGTGTGCCCGCCGGCAACCACTTCTCGGCGGAGCGGTAAAGCCGCATCAGATTGCCCAGGCGCTTCTTCAAGGAGAGGGTCCCCCCCATCCTGGAGTGCGAGAGGTCGATCAGCCAGCCCCCGAATTCCCCCTGCTCGGACCGCGTCACGAGAATATTCCCCAGGTTCAGGTCGCCGTGCTCGAACCCCCTGCCATGCGCTCTCTGGACGGCCGACGCGGCGGCTTCGATGACCAAGCGCCGCTCGTCGGAGGCAAGCGGCGAGCTCAGCCAGTCCCCGAGGCTTCGCGCCCCCTGGACCTTGATCGATGCCGAGTACCCTCGCCAGTAGGAAGCCAGGCGACCCGTTCCAGCCGGCGCTGCCATCACGAAGGCGAGCAACGCCACCGGAACACCTTTCTTCCAGGCGGTCCCGGAGAGGAAGATCTCGTTGATCGCGGCGTAGTCGCTGCGGTAGACGTCTCCCCTGAACTTGCCGAGTCGAAGGCCGATGCCATGCTGTCGTCCCTGA
>JBHHZN010000042.1:0-10976 GCA_046758155.1 Acidobacteriota bacterium
AAAGCTCTCCACGGCCAGGCACATGCCGATGGCCAGGATCAGCAGCCACGGGTCGAGGGCGAGCCCGGCAAGGGGATTCATGGGTCGGACTTTCGGCGAGCGGCCGTCTGCGGCCCCATCCCCGCCGCCACCATGCCGGCGAGGATCAGAGCCGTTCCCGGCACCGCCCCTCCATGCCCTTGACGCCGAACGTGCAGGCCCACATCGCCCCCAGGCCGGGAATCCAGAGGTCGGCCTGGAGCCTGCGGCTCAACCCCACGGAAGGGTGATGGCGCTTTCGTCCCCCTTCGCGAGCGTTTGAATCAACTCCGCTCGGAAGAACTGCATCGCGTCTGAGAGCTTGGGCCCGATGCGCTCTTCGAACATCTGATGGCTCCGGTCGATATCATCCTTGAGCCGCTCGTAGAGGTCCTTCCGGCGGCGTCCCTCCTCGACCGCCTCGGCATTATACAGGAGGATCTCCGAGACGAGCAGCCGTGCGAAGCGCCGTGCCTCTTCCACGACCTCGCTGTTGGGTGCCTGGCCGGCCGGCCCGGGTGTCACCGGCGCCGGGGCCGTGCGGGCCGGCTGGCCGTGCGGGCCGGAACTCGCCCTTGCCGCTCTGGCGGGCGGTCCCGCCGGCCGGGGATGACGTGTTCGGGCCGGCAAAGCCTCCAGGCTCAGGGCGGCCAGCGATGTCATGACATTGAGCGCCTCGGGGTACCAAGGATCGCCGGTGGTATCGGCGTACAGAATGGCGGCCACGCGGTCGCGGACCCACAGAGGCACGGCCAGCATCCGCGTGGGAGGCACCGGCTGGGGCACGATCTCCTCGTTGTCGGGGTCCTCCGACGGGGATCCCTCGGTCGGCTGGCAGGTGGCGAACGCCGTGCCCAGGAGATCTCCCCGTCCCAGCTCCCGGACGACCGTGCGGGGGTTGAACTCGTCGCCGAAACCACGGGCCGACCATCCACGCAGAGAGTTCCCCTTGACGATGAAAAGCACGACGCGGGGGGCCAGCGCGGATGCGCCTGACAGCAGGCGGGAAAGGATCCGGGCCTGGTCGGTCAGGCATTCCACGTCCCGGGCGAATTCGGCCAGATCGCCCAGCGGGCCGGTCGCGTCGGTCCCAGGCACTCCTTCCGGCAGCAGGCCGTCGCGCAGGAACGGCTGCTTCAACGCGTTGTTGAGCATTCCCTGGATTGTCTCCCCCTGGGTGCGCGCCTCCTTCAGCCAGCTATCGATCTGCTGGCTGAGATCCGCAAACCTCTCGTCGAGGATGGAATGGACGCGTTTTTCGACTTCATTGAGGGATGAATCGCTCATGGTCTGCCTCACTCCGCCTCGAGGGACAGGACTGTCCCCACCGATACCGGTCAAAAATGATGCCCGCAACAGGGGACGTCAAGCCAGCGGAGTGGAGTGGATCAGCCTGCGTAACCGAGGATCTCCCAGAAGGGGCTGCAGGGGTTCGATTTCCGGCAGCAGGTCACCGAGTAACGGATTGAGCTCGAGGGCCCTACCGAGTTCCCGCAGCACGTCCTCGATCGAATCGACCCGCGCGAAGGCGACTGCCCGGTTGAAGTGGAACGACGCCTCTTTCTCCTGGATCCGGATCGCTTCCTGGAGGCACGCCACGGCTCGTTCCTGGTCGCCCAGGCGGGACCAGGCGTTGCCCAGGTTGTTCCAGCAGGTCGCGGCGGTGGGGCGGACCGTGACGGCCATGGAATAACAGTGGATCGCTTCGGTGAGATCCTTGACGAGGATCCAGCAGGTTCCCAGGTTGTTCCACGAGTCGAAGTCATCGGGATTCATGCGCAACGCCTGCTGGTAGCAGGCGATCGCCTCCGCATGACGGTGAGAGTCGAGAAAAACGTTGGCGATGTTGTACCAGGGCGCCGGGTCGGTGGGAGTGTGGCTCAGCGACTCGCCGTACGCATCGATCGCCTCCCGGCGCTGGCCCAGCCGAGAATGAGCGAACCCGAGGTTGTACCAGATCCGGGGATCTTCCGGGGAGAACTCCAGAGCCCGCTTGTAATGCCCTACCGCGGCCGTGTAATCCTCGATCCCGACGCACGCGTTGCCGCAGTTGAACCAGACCGACGAGGAGCCGGGAGCGATCTCGCTGGCACGGACGAAACACTCAAGGGCATCGGTGTGCCGGTCCATGCTCTGGAACACCACCCCCAGGTTGTTCCAGGCCACCAGCAGGCCGGGCTCCAGCTCGGCTGCACGGCCATAACATGCGGCGGCGGCCTCCCGATCCCTGGCGAGTTCTCGTATCCTGCCCAGGCTGACCCAGGCCTCGGCCAGGTCCGGTGCCGCGCGGACCGCCTCGGAACACGCCTGCAGCGCCTTCTCATGGTCGCCCAGGTCCAGGTAGACGTCAGCCACGGCCTTGAGGATCCAGGGGCGCTGGGCGGTCTCGATCGGGGAGTCCAGGGCGTGGAGCCACAGCCTCAGCGCCGCCTGGCGGTCGCCCCCGCCAAGCATGCGCAGGCCGCGCTGCAGGATATCGCCGCGAGATCCCGCTCCCGGCGGGGGGCGGTCCCTTCGCCGCCGATCAGGCTCTCGTGGATACTGCCGGTCGCTTCTGTCCGTCATGGGGGCTTGCTCCCCCTGCTGGGCGGTCGCGCCCTGAACCAGGTGGATCCCTGTCGCTCGACCTGCCTCGTGCGAGGCGGCGGCATGCTATCGGAGGGTTCGTCGAGGTGTCAACTGTGGTGAAATAGGCACAGGAACGTGGCTCGATCGGCACACAATCCGATCTGGCGATCCCGACGCGCGTTGCTGGTTTCCCCTGAAATCGTCCGCTCCATGGACATTTACCGGGGCGCCACGTGAGAGGTATTCTCTGGCATGGATAATGCTTAGTCCAAGGGCGCGCGTGTACGTCCGCGCCGGCTCCAGCGAGGGATGACCCTCGAAGAACACGTCGAAACCGTGCCGGCCGGTCGGGCAGGGGTTCGAGCCCGGCGGCGGGACGCGGTGGGCGTGAAGGGCCGAGGATATCGCCTGGTCGGTTGGCGCAGAGAGGATCACAAGGGGCAATGCAACAGACGCTGAGAACCCAGATCGATGTCGTGGGAGTGGGACTTCACACCGGAAAACGGATCCGCCTGCGCATCCAGCCCGCCGGGGCGGACGCCGGCATCACCTTCATGCGCGACGACCGCAGCGGTGCATTCATCCGCCTCGACGAGTCCACGCACATCGCGCGGGTCGATCATGCGACAACGCTCGCGGGTGACGGCTTCAGCATTTCCACCGTGGAACACCTCCTGGCCGCCGTGCGGGGGATGGGCATCGACAACGCGATGATACGCGTGTCGGGCGATGAGATCCCGATCATGGATGGCAGTGCGGCGCCGTTCGTCTA
The DNA here is from genome assembly GCA_046758155.1 of Acidobacteriota bacterium. Classification (GTDB taxonomy): domain Bacteria; phylum Acidobacteriota; class Polarisedimenticolia; order JACPZX01; family DASXTC01; genus JBHHZN01. Next base: position 3,359 of record JBHHZN010000042.1, read on the forward strand.
TCTGGTCAGGGAGGCCGGGCTTCGCGGTCTCGGAACACCACGTCGCGTCATCCGCCTGAAGCGCCCGGTGGGAGTGCTCGATGGGGACCGGGAAGTGACCATTTATCCCGCCGATGATTTCCGTGTAACCTACACGATTGATTTCCCCCATCCGGCCATCGGCCGGCAGACCATCACCCGCACGATCGACAGGCGGACCTTCGTGAACGAGATCGCGCCGGCGAGGACGTTTTGCATGCTGCGTGATGTCCGGCGGCTGCGGGAACGCGGCCTGGCCCTGGGAGGGTCATTCGCCAACGCCGTTGTCGTGGGCGATGCCGGTCCCCTCAATCATCTGCGCTTCGACGACGAATTCGTCCGTCACAAGGCCCTGGATCTCGTCGGAGACCTGGCCCTGCTGGGGTATCCGATCATGGGACACGTCGTGGCGTACAAGGCGGGCCATGCCATCCATGCCCAGCTGGTCAAGCGGCTGCAGGAAGATCGCGGCGCATGGGTCCTGACGACCGGCAAGCCCGAGCCGGTCGCCGCGAGGGAGGTTCCCATGCCGCAGGTCGCGCGCGGGGCGTTCACCGCCTGAATCGCCGACTCGGAAGACTCCTGGCTTCGCCCATGTCTGCTCTCTTGCCCTGTCGGCCCGGGTCGCACGCCCGGCTGCGGTGAATCACCTCCGGAGGGTCCCGACGGCCGCCCGGCGCTTGGCACCGGATTCGCCAGCAAGCGCCATCGGCTCGCGGCAGGCCGCAAGTTCCATCCCTGGAACCCCTTGGAGCGCTCTGATAGAATAAAAACGGCTTATTCGCTCGAGGGCTCGGGCCGACAGCGGCCCCGGACGCAACTGTTCGTCTCAACGTTCTTGTTCAGGAGGCCCTGCCAGGTTTGCGTCTATTCGGGAAGTTCATCCAGGTCGTGACGCTCAGCGCCTGTTTCGCTCCGTGGGTTTTGACGCCGGCGGTAGCGTCCTCCGAAGATGTGTCAGTTGCGGGCCTGCGGGTGGATACGACGAGCCACGATATCTACGTTTCCTTCGAGGTCAAGGGTGCCTTCACGGAGGAGATCAGGGAAAGGATCGACTCGGGGCTGCCGGTGACGTTCCAGTACGACATGGAAGTCTCGCGCCGCCGAGCCTTCTGGTTCGACAAGACCCTCGTTCGCAAGAAGATCACGACCACCGTGTCATACGATACGCTCACGCGCCAGTACAGCCTGTCGAAGAAGATGAACGGTGAAGTGGCGGAAACCTCCGTCGCCGTGAACGATCCCGATATGATGCGGTGGATGACGCACCTGGACCGTATCCGGCTTGGCGACCCCACCGCCTTGGGGGCCATCGGCAAGGATTCCCTTTATGTCCGTGTGAAATCACGGCTTCAAAGGAAGTTCCTCTTCTTTTTCATACCCTCGAGCCTCGAGACCGGCTGGGAGAAGATTGGTCTGAGTCTGCCCGTCGAGGGGATGGGTCGTGCACGCTGATCGGCGGGTCAAAACAGATCGCCTGATCCTTTTCGGCATCCTCGCACTGGTGGTCGTCCTGACCGCCATCAATGCCCTCCTTCAAAAGACCGGTGATTTCTCCTGGCAGTACGTCACCAACACCGTCCTCTTTTCATTTCTCGGGATCGTCGATGTCATCCTGATCCTGAGCCTCCTGGTCGTCCTGTTCAGGAACTTGATCAAGATCCTGATGGAACGCCACCGCAATATCCTGGGCTCGCGTTTTCGAACGAAGCTCGTTTTCACCTTTCTGGGGTTGTGCTTGCTCCCTTCGATCATTCTCTTCCTTGCGGCGCTGAGCATCATCGAGAGATCGGTCGATCGGTGGTTCTCCACGCCGGTGGAGCAGATCAGCGGCAACGCCCGTTCCGTCGTCGGGGCGTTCTATGAGGACCGCAAGAGGCGCGATCGAGAGTTCGCATCGGACATCGGCGCCGAGTTTTCCGAGCGGAACATGATCACCGCCCCGCGGGAGCGGCTTCTGCAGGCGATGGAGAACGCCCTGCGATTGCGGCACCTGGATGTGGTGTCCTTCTATTTCGAGGGACGAGAGCCTCTGACGGTGGCGGACCCGAGGATCCCGGTGAATATCCTCAACCCCATTCCACAGGAGATCCTGCGTCAAGGCCTGGGAGGCGAGATGTTTTCGTGGCAGGAGCCTCTGGGCAAGGGGCAACTGATCGTGTCGGGAGCGCCGGTGTTCGACGCCACGCACCGCCGTGTTGTTGGCGTCTCGGTGGCCGGGTCGTTCGTCGGATCCGAGGCTGCCGCCCTGACGAGCGAGATCGCCCGCCAGGTCGATACCTACCGGCAGTTGCGACTTCAGAAGACGAACATCAAACGTGTCTACAAGTGGGGTTTCGGCCTGATCACGCTGCTCATCCTGGTTTCGGCGACGTGGGTGGGGCTCTACCTGGCCCGCGGGATCACGGTGCCCATCCAGATGCTGGCGGAAGGGACCCGTGAAGTATCTCTCGGGAACCTGGACTATCAGGTGGATCTGGATGTCGGGGACGAACTGGGGATCTTGATCGAATCATTCAACCGCATGACGAGGGATCTCAAGAGCAGCCGGGAGGCTGTCGAGCTCTCCAACCGTCAAATGCGTCAGAGAAACCTCGAGCTCGACGAGAGGCGCCGATACATCGAGACCGTGCTGGAGAGCATCCCCACGGGCATTGTTTCACTCGACGAAGAGGGGCGGGTCACGACCATCAACCGAGCCGCGCGACGCATTCTGAAGATAGACACCGAGCTGGATGTCAGCGGCTTGACGTATCAGGACCTGCTGGCGCGTGACAGCCTCGCGGAGATGGCGGTGCCCATCCCTCGGTTGCTCGACAGTCCGGGGACGAGCATGAGCCGGGAGTTCCATGTCAGTATCGGCGGTCAGCCATTGTCTCTTTCCGTCACGTTCCTGTCGCTGGATCTCGGCCAGGGGGCGGGCATGGGGCTCCTGATCGTCGTGGAGGACACCACGTCGCTCATCAAAGCCCAGAAGGCCGCGGCCTGGCGCGAAGTGGCGCGCCGGATCGCACACGAGATCAAGAACCCCTTGACCCCCATCCAGCTCTCGGCTCAACGCATGCTGAAGAAGTGGCGGGCCGGAACGGATGATCTCGGCGATGTCGTCGAGGAGGGGGCATCGACGATCGTTCGGGAAGTCAAGACGCTCAAGGGGCTTGTCAACGAGTTCTCGGGTTTCGCCCGGATGCCGGCGGTTGCGCCGAGCGAGGCGGATCTGCATGAGATCATCGACTCCGCCGTCGGTCTGTATCAGGGGACCTACCAGGAGGTTTCCTTCGCGTGCGAGTATGATCACGATCTTCCCTCGATCCAGCTCGACAAGGAACAGATGAAGCGTGTCTTCGTGAACCTGATCGACAACGCCCTGGAGGCCATGGGGCGGCGCGGGGCGATCTGCATCGGCACGCGATACATCGCAAACCTTCAGATGATGCAGATCGAGGTGTCGGATGACGGGCCCGGCATAGCGCCGGAAGACAAGGAGAAACTGTTTTTTCCATATTTCTCCACGAAAAAGAGGGGCACGGGACTGGGGCTCGCCATCGTGAATCGCATCATTTCCGATCATAACGGCTACATTCGGGTGGAAGACAATGTCCCGAGAGGGACACGGTTCATCATCGAGTTGCCGGCCGCCTGACGAGGTCACGATGCATCAAGGCAAGATCCTGCTCGTGGATGATGAGGCTGGTATCCGGACGTCCCTTACCCAGGTGATCGCCGACGAGGGATACGACGTGGAGGCGGTTTCCACGGGCGAGGAGGGGATCGAGAGGGTTCGCCGCGGCGGTTACCACCTCCTGCTCCTGGATGTATGGTTGCCGGGCCTGGACGGTCTGGCGGTGCTCGAGAGGTTGCGGGCCACCGGCATCGATATCCCCGTGGTGATGATATCCGGCCATGCCAGTATCGATGCGGCCGTCAAGGCGACCAAGCTGGGGGCTTTCGATTTCATAGAAAAACCCTTGACGATCGACAAGATCACCGTAGCGGTCCGCAACGCCCTGAGGCAACGGCAGCTGGAGAAACGCAACCGGCGGCTCAGCGCGGCGCTGCACGCCGGCGAGTCCCGGCGCCTGATCGGTGAGGCGCGTTCCATCGTCGCACTGCGCGAACAGATCAAACGGGCAGCCCCGACCAACGGGCGGGTACTGATTTTCGGGGAGAACGGAACCGGCAAGGAGCTCGTCGCCCGGATGATCCATTCACTGAGCCTGCGCAGCGATGAGCCCTTCATCGAGATGAACTGCGCGGCCATTCCCGAGGAGCTGATCGAGAGCGAGCTGTTCGGCCATCTGAAGGGATCATTCACCGGCGCGGTAGAGGACAAGAAGGGCAAATTCGAGCTGGCGGATCAAGGGACCCTGTTCCTCGATGAGATCGGCGATATGAGCCTCAAGACGCAATCGAAGGTGCTCCGGGTCCTGCAGGAGCAGACCTTCGAGCGGGTCGGCGGCGGTGCCACCATGCACGTGGATGTGCGAGTTCTCGCGGCGACGAACAAGAACTTGCCCGAGAGCATCAAGAACGGCACTTTCAGAGAAGACCTGTTCTTCCGGCTGAATGTGATCCCCTTGACGGTACCCCCGTTGCGGGAGCGCCGGCAGGATATCCCCCTGGTGGCAAGACACTTCATGAAGGAGCTGGCGGCAGGCTACGCTCGGCGGCCGTTGCGGTTTTCGGAAGCGGCGATGTCGGCCATGTGCTCGTATGCGTGGCCGGGCAATGTTCGTGAACTTCGCAACGTCGTCGAGAGGCTGGTCATCATGGCGCCCGGCGAGGTGATCCGCAAGAGGGATCTTCCCCCCGAACTGAGAAGTGGGGGTGCCGATCCACTGGGTTGCGACCTCGACGCCGGCGATCCGGAGAACCTCCTGGTGCCGCTATCGGGCGACAGCCTGAAGCAGGCCCGGGAGAAGTTCGAGCGGCTCCTCATCTCGAAGAGGCTTGCTCAGTGTGCCAATAACGTGAGCCGTGCCGCCGAGTTGCTGGGGATGGAGCGGTCCCACCTGCACCGGAAAATGAAGGCTTACGGCCTGGTCCCCGATCGGGGCAATCCCTCTTGAAACCGCTGCTCCGGGCTGGGTTTCGAGCGACATTGCCGGCTTGATCCCGTCTTCCCGACACCCAATATTCGCCCGAGTCCGGTTTCGTGTGTGGCCGGGAGGTGATCCCGCGCGCTTTCACGCGGCGTCAACATGTGCTCGGATACGGAATGGTGCCCGGCGATGCGACAGGGCGGATGTTCAATCCCATGGGTTTGAAGGACTTATTTTTCGAGACCAGCCCCGATCGACTGATCGTCAAGGCGCGGCGCCTCGCCGAGAAGGGCAAACGGGAGCAGGCCCAGCGCCTGCTGGAAGAAGCGCTCCAGCGTCTCGGGGAGGAACCCCGCCTGAGGTTCGAGCAGGCGACCCTCTTCCTCATGGCGGGCGATGGAAAACGAGCCGGTGAGTCGCTGCGGGCGCTGTTGAAGGCTGACGCCGGAGAGACGCAGCGCGCACGGGAATTCATCGAGTGGGCCCGCGATCAGTTCCCTGATATCAGTCCTCTGCGTGAATCACTGGCCGAGAGTTTCATCATCCGACGCAAGTTCAGCGACGCCCTGGAGTGCATCGAGTCGATCGACAAGGAGGCGCTGGAATCTCTGCTGGATGCCCGTCTGGCGAATCTGAACCGTTTTCTGGAAACCGGTGCGGCTGTCCCGAGGTCGGCCGGTCCCATCCTCTACTTCGGCGCCCTGGGCTACACGGTTCTCGGCGATTGGGAAAGAGCCGTTGACAGTTATCGCAAGATCCTCTCGTCGTCCCCGGCCGAATGGGATCACATCGAGCAGAGGCTACGGGACCTCATCAGCAGGCATAGCCGATCGATTCCCCTGCGGCTGGCCTTTGCGGACATCCTCGAGAATCAGGGGCGGCCCGAAGACGCGCTGAAGGAATATCTCATCGCGCTCCAGGTCGATCCGCGCTGCGTCGGGCCTGTCGAGCAGTTCATCGAGTCGATGTTGAAGTCCTCGCCTGACGATCCGGAGCTTCTGTGGGCGAAAGTGCAGGTTCTCGCGCGAACCCAACGATACGAAGAGGTGATAGACGCCTGCGACGGACTCGTCGATCTGGGGGAGCACCTTTCCGACATCGAGCGCATGCTGGGGGATTTCGCCGCGAATGGTAAGGAGACGCCGCGGAGTCAACTGCTGCTGGCTCGTGTCTGCGTCAAGCTGGGCAAGGGGCCGCACGCCGTCTCGAACGTGATCTCCGCGTTGGAGGACAATCCGACGGACCGTGGGATCGAGGTTCTCGAACAGGTGATCCGGGCCTTTCCGGACCAGACTCGGCCGTACCAGATCCTGGCCGATCATTTCCTCCGCAAGGGCAACGTCAAGCAGTGCCTGCAAGCCTACCGCTCGATGCACGCGGCGGATCCCTCCACAGGACAGATGATCACCGAACGCCTGCAGATGATCCTGTCGTCCGATCCGGACAACGCGGAGGTCCTTCGCTTGCTGGAGGAGCTCTGCACGCAGGGAAGCGATCCGCGCGGGGCGGTCCCGTTCCTGCGAGAGCGTCTCAGGCAGGACCCGGCGATGGCCGGAGAGATCCGAGACAGGTTCCGGGCACTGAGCCTGGCCGTGCCCGATGACCCGGCCGTGCGGTTGGGCATGGCCGAGGCGAGCTACCTGGCCGGCGACGCCGTCGGGGCCTGGAGTCTTATCGAACCCCTGGTGAAAACAAGCCGATCCGCCGACGGCGCTCTCCTGCACCTGTTTGTCCTGTGCGCCGGCTTCTCGCCGGAGATGTTCGCGAAAGCGAAGGAATTCGTAGCGTCCAGGGGACCGGATCTGGCCGCCCGCCCGGAGATGGTCTTCGCCATGGCGGAGGCGGCAGCGGTCGCCGGCAGGATCCGGGACGCGCTCGATAACTATCAGAAGGTCATGGCCGATTCCCCGGAGGCGGCCTCGATCTGCCATGCGGCGATGGAATCGCTGGGGACCACCGCCTTGGCCGATGAGAAGAACCTGGCCGCCGTCGCCGAGGCCCTGCTCATGGCGGGTCAGTGTGATAAGGCCAACAAGCTCTTGAGGACGACGGTGAGCCTCTCGGGTCCTTCGGTCACCGGCCTGATCGGACGCCTGGAGGAGGCCCGACGAACAGACTCCACCGATCTGGCAACGGCCGAGGCGCTCGTGTGGGTCTATCTGGCGTCGGGACAGCTCGCGCGGGCGCGCCGGACCGCCCACGAGACGCTGGCGGGTCACCGAGGGCCGGAATCATCCTGGCTGGCCGTTGCTTACGGCGACGCGTCGGCGCTGTGTGGCGAGCCCGGCAAGGCCATCCGGGCCTATGCTACGGCGGCCAAGCGGGCCCCCGAGATCGGGACCGATGTCATGGCCCGCCTGGAGAAACTCCTTCAACGCGATCCCGGTCTGGCCGCGGCTCACCTGGTCCTGGGGCGTCTCCTGATGGCTCAGGGGCGCACGGATGAGGGACTGAAGGCCCTACGGAAGGCCACCTCCCTCCAGCCCGATCTGGCCTCCGCCGCCTTGCAGGAGATCGAGGGCGCGGCGGCGCGACAACCCGCCGAGGCTTCCGTCAAC
>JBHHZN010000043.1:0-10949 GCA_046758155.1 Acidobacteriota bacterium
GGATCGCACGCAGGTCGTCTGCGAGTGGCTTTTTCACCCCGACGCCGTCTCTCGCGAAGGGTTCGACCCCCGCCCCGCGGTGGATTTCTGGGACATGACCAACACGCAGGACTGGCACGTGAGCGAACTGTCCCAGCAGGGGATCGCATCGCGCGTTTACTCGCCGGGGCTGCTCTCACGTCTCGAGAGCATGGTGGCCGCCTGGGACGGCTACTACCTGCGCGCGCTGGGAGAATGAACCGCCGGCGGATCACGCGATCCGCCGGAGAATCGCCCGGCGCTCAGCCATCCTGGTCGCGGTACTGCCTGATCCTTCGACGTAACCGTTCGATCTTGTCGGCGGGGACCTTCCCCGAGGAAAGATACCGTTCGAGCTGCTCGGCCGCCGCTTTCCGATCGCCGGAAGCTGCCAGGGCTCGCGCCAGATCCTCTCGCCAGACGGGTCTTTCCGGGCGTAACCGGATCGCCCGGTGCAACGACTCGACCGCCTCGGCGGCGTCTCCTTCCTCGAGCGCGATGAGGCCCAGACCGTAGTGGGCCCCGGGCAGCCGGGGCTGGATGGCGATCCCGGCCTGGTAGGCGGCGCGTGCTTCGTCGATCCGTTTCATGGCCATGTACACATCGCCGAGGGCCACCTGGATCTCCGGAGTCCGCGGGGCCCTGGCCTGCGCCTCCCGCAGCGCCTCGAGCGCCTCCTCCTGCTTGCCCTGCTGGAACCGGGCCCACCCGAGATTCAACCACGTGTCGATGTTCGTCGGGTCCACGCGAGTAGCCTGCTCGTAAAACACCTCCGCCTCCTCGAGGCGCTGTCCCGCCTCGTACATGCGCGCCAGCGTGAGGAGGGCGGGCAGGTGGTTCGGTTTCTTCTTCAGGACGGCCTTGTAAATGCGCGCCGCCTCCTGGTACCGCCCCTGGATGAACGCCAGGTTGCCCAGGCTCGAATCGGCGTGGATATGGTCCGGATAGATCTCCAGGACTTTCTTGTAGGTCGCCTCCGCTTCATCGAAGCGGCCGAGATTGGTCTGGCACCAGGCGATATCGGAAAGCACCTCCGTGTCATCGGGCTTTCGCTCCAGGAGCCGCTGAAACTCCCGGATCGCCTCGTCGTAGCGGCCGAGCTTCGACAGAGATCCCGCCATGTAAAACCTCACGGAGGCGTTGTCCGGATCCTCGGCCAGGATCGCGCCGGCCTCCCGGAGGACGTCCTCGTGGCGATCCACCCCGAACAACGTGTAGACGTGGTTGATCCGGTCCAGCATCGCCACGCGATCCTTCGGGTCGGCCGGGCTCTTGCCCACCGCCTGAACCGCGTTCGGATCGACGGCTCCACCGGCCGCGTACCCCAGAGACCGCAACCGACTCCGCTCGTCCTCGTCCAGCGACGTCTTCTCAGCCGGGCCATGGTGGCGTGTCACCGACCGCCGCAGCGATGCGAGTCGCTCTCGATACGTGGCAACCAGATCGGGCCTGGATGGCACGAGGTTGTTCGTCTCGCCGGGATCCGCGACGAGATCGTACAGCTCGGGTCGCGGGGCCTTGATGTACTTGAACCGCGTGTCCCGGATCGCCGTTAGGGGACTCCAGCCGTAGAGCAGCCATGGGGCCATCGCCTCGCTGTAGGCGGCGCGTGGGTCGGGATCCTTGCCGGTCGCCATCAGGGGCCAGAGGCTCCGCCCCTGCACCGGCGCCGCCGCGCCACGCGGGTCGATGCGCACGAGATCCAGAATCGTGGGCATGATATCGACACTGCTGACGACGGCGGAAACCCGCCGCCCGGATGGAATGAAAGGAGGAAACGAGATGATCAGGGGGACGTGGGTGGCCTCCTCGTAGAGGAAAACCCCGTGCGACGCTTCGCCGTGGTCCTTCAACCCTTCACCGTGATCGGCCACCAGAACGACCAGCGTGTGGTCCATCATCCCCCGTTCCCGCATGGAAGCCAGCAGGCGACCGACCTCCGCATCGACGTAGGCCACCTCCGCGTCGTACGGGGCGTCGGGGTACTGCTCGCTGTAGGGCGCCGGCGCCGCGTACGGCTGGTGCGGGTCGAAGTAATGAACCCAGAGGAAGAACCGCGATCCCTTCACAGCGTCGAGAAACCGCACGGCCGCATCCGTGACCGCCGCCGCCGGCCGCTCGGCCAGGAAGATCTCGTTGGGAGCCCGCGATGGCAGCGCGTCGTCGTATTCGTCGAACCCTTGGTTGAGCCCGAACATCGAGTCGAGCACGAACGCGCCGGTCACCGCGCCGGTTTTCAGGCCGCGAGAACGCAGGACTTCGGCCACCGTCAGGGCGGAGTCTCCCAACCGGTAGTCCCCGTTGTCCCGGATGCCGTGGGTGGGAGGGTACGTTCCGGTGAGGATCGAGGCATGCGCAGGAAGGGTCATGACGGCCGGGCTGACGGCGTTCTCGAACAGGATCCCGTTGCCGGCGAGCGCGTCGATCACGGGCGTCTTGACCTTGCCGCTCCCGTAGGCGCCCACCCTGTCCGCCCGCAGCGTGTCGATGGTGATCAGAAGGACGTTCGCGTCGCCGGTGGCCCCGCGGAACCGCGGCGCCCCGGTGCCGAACACCCAGATGATCAAGGCCGCGCCGGCCAGAACGACCATTACCCCTGAGGCAATTCCGATGAGCAGAGGACGGGATCTCATCCGTGGCTCCGGGATCACGGGCACGCGCGCCGCGGGCGGCGGCCGGGCGGCACGATGGTCCTCACCGCTCGCCGCGGAGCATCTTGTATGTGTTGTCCTTCAGGTCGCAGGTCTTGCAGTAGGGAAACAGATCGCCGGCCTTCAGCGTCAGATGGGTCGTCGTCTTCCGTTGCCGGCAATCGAGACACACATAGATGCCCGCTTCGACGACTCTCTCGCCCGTCTTCCACGTGCCGCTGCTGTTGGGCATGACCGAGCGATCTAACCACAGGCTCCCGGGCGAGTCAAAAGCCGGACGCGTCCTCCCGCGCGCCCGCTTCACACTTCTCGGCGCGTTCGATCCTGTCGATGCGGGCCACGCACTCGATATGAAACGTGTGCGGGAACATGTCGAGCGGCTGCACGCTGTCAAGATGGTAGTCACGTTCGCACATCTGTTGCAGGTCACGCGCCAGCGTGGCCGGGTTGCATGAGATGTAGACGAGACGCCGCGGTCTCAACCGGGCGATGCCGCGCACGACGCTCGCGTTGAGGCCCGCGCGCGGGGGGTTCGCGATGATCACCGTGGGCGGGCGAGGATCCGACGCGAGGGCCGCCAGAGTCTTGCGCACCTCGCCCAGGATGAAATAGACGTTCGTGGTGTCGTTGAGCCCGGCGTTCAGCTCGGCGTTGCGCACCGACTCGGCCACCGATTCGACGCCCCGCACTTCGCCAGCCCGAGCCGCCGCCAGGATCGAGAGGGATCCGGTTCCGGAGTACAGATCCAGGACACGGTCCGTCCTCTTCAGGTCGGACATCTCCAGGACCTTCTCGTACAGCCGCTCCGCCTGCCGCGGGTTGGTCTGGAAGAACGAGTTGGCCGTGATCTCGAACGATCTGCCCAGAAGCTGTTCGCGAATGAAAGCCGCCCCGTGAAGGATCTCCTCACGCTCACCGTGAGCCACGGTGGCTCGCCTCGCGTTGACGCTGTGCAGGAACGCGTGGATGGCAGGATGATCGGAAACCACCCGGGCGGCGATCTCCCGCAGCGCGGCGCCCCACTCCGCCTTGCGCGCTCCCGCCTCGCCGGTGACGATGTTGACCATCACCTGGCCGGTGAACTTTCCCTCCCGGATCGTCAGGTAGCGCAGGAACCCCGTGTGGTGCTTGACGTCGTACGGAGGCAGCTTCGCCCGCCTGCAGGCCTCGCGCACATCGGCCACGATCGCGTTGGATTCCTCCGACTGAAGATGGCAGCGGCGCAGATCGAAAACCTCGCGGTAGTTGGCCGCCGGATGCAGCCCCAGGGTGAGGCGGCCCTGCTCGTCCGTCCCGAAGGAGAACTCCATCTTGTTGCGATAGAAATACTTATCCGGTGAGGGCATCGTGGGCTCGACTCGCGGATCCTCGAACCTCCCGATGCGCCGCAACGATTCCACGACCTGCCTGCGCTTGTAGTCGAGCTGGATCGCGTACGGCAGATTCTGCCAGCGGCACCCACCGCACACGCCGAAATGCTCGCAACGGGGGTGGATCCGCTGCGGGGAGAGTTCCACCACCTGCATGGCCCGTCCTTCCGCGTAGCTGCCGCGCACCTTGGCCATCCGGGCCCGGATGAGATCCCCCGGCACACCGCCCTCGACCAGGACGACGAACCCATCGACGCGGCCGACTCCCCTGCCGCCGAAGGCCAGATCGTCGATCCGGATGTCGCGTACTTGTCCCTTCTTGAGAGGGATCGCCAATGTTCAGCTCCCTGGGTCACCACGGCGCATCGAGGATCGCGCTTCTTGCTGCCGCGCCCGCATCCCGGCCGATCCCCCGCCGGACACACGAGAGGGGTCTCTCCGGCTCATGGCGAGATCGCCGACCCGCCAGGCTACTGGTCGAGTATTTCGTAAAACGCCCGCAGCAAGTCGATGTCAGTGAGAATTCCGACGAGTCGATTCTTCTCGACCACAGGCAACACGCCGAACTTGCGGTCGACGAGAACCTTGACGGCGTCCCTCAGCGACATGGACGGCGTGACCGTGTACGGGTTGCGGGTCATCACCTGTCCCACCTGCGTCTCATCGAGCACCTTGTTGTACTGCTCTTGATCGATGCCGGATAGCAAGGAAGGGGTGGCCCGCTTGATGTCCCGATCCGTCACGATACCGACCACCTGCTCACCGTCCAGAACCGGGATATGCCGGATCCGGTGCCGCTGGAAAAGGTCGATGGCGTCACGCAGGCTCTGGTCCTGGCACAAGGTCACGACCTCGCGCGTCATTCTCTCGCCAACAGTCATGCTCTCCTCTTAGGCACCCGTCTCCTCAGCGGCGCATGATAGCCCAAATGCATCATCGGTTGCTGACGGGCAGGAGGAAATGGAATTCCGTCCCCCGGGGCGGCTCGCTGGTCACGCCGATGCGGCCGCCGTGCAGCTTGACGATCTCGTGCGACAGGTACAGCCCGAGTCCCGTGCCCCTCTTCTGCTCCGAGCGGTGCTCATCGATCTGACTGAACGGCCTGAAGAGACCGGCAAGCTTGTCGGCGGGAATACCCGGCCCGGAATCCTGCACGGCGATTCTCACCGCCTCGGTCGTCCCGTCCAGCCGCGCGCGCCGGGCCGAAAGCCTGACCGACCCCCCCCTGGACGTGAATTTCAGCGAGTTGGACAGGAGGTTGGCCAGCACCTGGAGCAACCGATCGCGGTCGCCGATGATCGTCGGGAGGGCGTCCTCGATATCCAGTTCGATACGAATCTGCTTCTCGAGGGCCGCTCCCCGGAAAGTGTCCAGCGATTCCTGCAGCATCGACATGACATCCAACGAGCCGCTCGAGAGGCTCATCCGCCCCGCCTCGATCTTCTGCAAGTCGAGGTAGTTGGTCACGAGCCGCCCCAACCTCTCGGCTTCCCGGTTGATGATGTCGAGAAAATGGCGCAGCTTGTCCGGTTCGAGGGTTTCCAGATCATCGTGGATGATCTCCGCGTACGACTTGATCGAGGTCAGCGGCGTCCGCACATCGTGTGAGACCATCGAGATGAGCTGTGATTTCAGCTCATCCATCTTGCGCGCCTGGCGTAGCTCCTCCTCCGTGCGCGCTTTCGACGCCGTATCGGCCAGCAGCGCCGCGTTCTCGATGGCGATGGCCGCATAGTTGGCGAACGCCATCAGGAACTCCCTGTCCTCGTGCGTGAACGCCACCACGGAATCCCGGGTATCGACGTAGATGACCCCCATGATCTTCTCGGCACGGTCCACGAGCGGCACGCAAAGCGCCGATCGGATGTTCAGATTCATGACGCTCTGGCGTTCGCGGAACCTCTCGTCGAACTGGGCGTCGGTCGTCACGATCGGCTCGCCGGTTTTCGCCACCGAGAGGGCTATCCCGGTGCTGAAGCCGGTATCCGAACCGAGCTCGTCCTGCATGGTTCTCGAGGCGCGCCGCGTGAACCGTCCGGTCTCCGGGTCGTACAGCGTCAAGAACCCGCGTTCCGCGCGCACGACCTGGACCGCCTGGTCCAGAATCAGGTCGATCAGATTGTCTCGATTGTAAGAAGAGTTCAGCACCTTGCCGACCTCGTACAGCGTCTGCATCATGATGCGCGCCCGCTCGATCCGCACCAGTCGACCACGCAGCCCCTCGAGACGCTCGTCGACCAGCGAGAAGCATTGATCGAGGATCCGCGGATCCTGGTCCGGTGAACGGACGGTCCGGCGCAGCGACGCGAGCGCGTCCTGCAGCTCCGCCACGAGGGCGCTTCCCCGCAGGTCCGCGTGCCTGGGGGCCTGCGTGCCCACGCCGGTCAAGGTCGGCGCCTGCAGGAGCGGATCCGCCGGCAGGTCCACGAACGAATACAGCGAGTCGCCGATGCGGATGACATCGCCGTCGCGCAGCACCGATTCGCTGACCCGCTCCTGGTTGACGAAGATCCCCAGCGTGCTCCCCTCGTCGCGCAGCCTGTAAACAGGAGAATCGCCCGAAGAGTTTTCGCGGCTGATGCTGGCATGGTGGCGGGACACACGCAGGTCCCTCGACACGATGTCGTTGTCGGCACTGCGGCCGATCGACACGCGATCGCGCTCGAGGGGGAAGACGATCTGCCTGCCCGAGCTATCGGGAAAGACCAAAGATGCCATTCTCGCCGATCCTACCATGTGCTAGCATCGCCGGCGTATGGACCTCCATGCGGCGATGCGTCGCCCGATCCCCAGCGCCCGTATCGTGGCAGGGGTGTTCATGGCCGGCCTGGTGTGCCGGCTGATCTACCTCTGGCAACTGGATGCCTCCGGGCTGTGGGATTACCTCCGGCTCGACCCCCTCTATTACCATGATTGGGGCCTCCGCATCGCCTCCGGCGAGCTCGTCGGGACCGACACCTTCGAGATGACGCCGCTGTACGCCTACCTGCTCGGAGCCCTCTTCAAGCTGGCCGGTCCCTCGCTGCTCCTCCCGCGCCTGCTGCAGGCCGTCCTGGGGGCCGGGACCTGCGCCCTGGTTGCCTACCTCGGCCTCCGCCTCTTCGGCCGGGCCGAGGCGCTGCTCGCCGGTCTCGTGCTGGCCTGTTACGGCCCCGCCCTGTTTCACGAATCACAGATCATGAAGACCGTCCTGACCGTGGCTCTCTCCACGGCGTGCGCGTGCGTCCTGTACTTCTCGGGCGGCAGGAACGCCCGCCTGCTGTTCGCCGCGGGTGCCCTGCTGGGCCTGACGGCGCTGGCACAGGAGAACATGACCGTGGTGTTGCCGGTCGTGTCGATCTGGATCGCCGGGCGCTCGCCGGCCGGGCGCCGCCTGTTCAACCTCGCGGCGCTGGTCGTCGGGTTCGGCCTGCTGGTCGCGCCCGCGACCTTGCGCAACTACGCGGTATCGGGCGATCTCGTCCTGATCACATCGGGCGGTGGCGAGGTCTTTTACACCGGCAACAACGAGTTCGCCTCCGGCAAGTACCGCCCCCCGGCCTTCGTGCGTCCCGACCCGTTCTTCGAGCACGAGGACTTCAGGGCGGAGGCGGCGCGGCGCCTCGGGCATCCCGTCACGCGCAGGGAATCGGATGCCTTCTGGTGGAAGCAGGGCTGGGGCTTCATCGGCGGCCATCCGAAACGATACGCCCTCCTCCTGCTGGACAAGCTGGCGACTTATTTCACCGACTTCGAGCGGCCCGATAACTATTCCTACGAGAACTTCAAGCCGTTCGTCGGCATCTTGAACCTTCCCCTGCCCCACTTCGCCTGGGTGGCTCCACTCGGCCTCATCGGCCTGGCGCTCACCAGGCGGCGGTGGCCGGATCTGTTGCCGTTGTATGCGACGATCGGCGCCTATCTTCTCTCGGCGTTGATCTTCTTCACGCAGTCGCGCTACCGGATGCCGATGGTCCCCCTGCTGGCCCTGTTCGCCGCCCACGCGGCCGTCCGGCTGGCCCGGGCGCCCAGGCGCAGGGAATACGGCCTGCTGGCATGGTCCCTGCCCGCGCTGGTCGGGCTCACGCTGTTCGTCAACCGCGATCCGGGCAACAGCCTCGCGTTTCGCGCGCAGAACCACGCGATCCTCGGAGAGATGATGCTGCATGCGGGCCGCGACGAGGAGGCGGTCGATCAGTTCCGGCGCGCCCTGGCCCTGTTCGAGAATTATCCGGGCGACTCGGCCGGAGAGCAGTTCGCCCGTGTCACGACCTCATCCCATTACGGCATCGTCCTGGCCCACCGTGCCGGCGCGCCATCGGTCAGCGACGAGGAGGTGATCGACCATCTACGCGCCGCCGGCCGGTCGCCCGACGCCGACCTGCGCCGTGATGCCCTCGGCGACCTGGGGGCGCTGCTGCTCGCGCGCGGCGACGCCGGCGGGGCCGCCGCGGCGTTCGCGGGGGCCGTCCGGGCCGACCCGGCGGATTTCAGACTGCGGTTGCGCCTGGCGGAGGCCCAGCACAGGGCCGGCCGGCCCGACGCGGCGCTCCGAACCGTCGAGGAGGCAATCGCCTTGTTCCCGAAGGCGGATCCGAAGGACCTCGCCTCGGCGCACTACGGGGAAGCCCTCATCTACCTGCGCGACAGACCCGATCCCGGCCGCGCCGAGCGACATCTGCGCGAGGTCCTGCGCCTGGACCCGGACCACCCACGGGCCGACTGGATCCGGCGCACGCTCGCGTCGCTCGGAGGGTCCTCGCGGCGCGCAATCCCGGGCCGTAGGCCGCAACGCTGAACGACCGCGGGCATCCTCACGCTGCCATCATGCAGAAGGAACCGGGCCGGGTGGACGCTTACCTCCCCCGGACCGCGAAGGTCGAGATGGCACATCTCACCACGCTCCACGACGTTCCGGGAGCGCGGTGGTCCGGCGACCTGGGCGCCCTACGGATCCTCAGGCGACTGCTTCTTCTTGGCCACGCAGATGTCCTTGCAATCTTTTCTTTCCTCCATGCACGTGGCCCGACACTCGTTCACGCATGCCACGCGCTGCGTGTCGTTGGCAGTGCCGGGGAAAAGATCCGCACAGGTGACGTCACAGCGTGCGGTGCAGGCTTTTGAAGTCGCCCTGCAGGCAGCTTTGCATCGGGCGTTCTCCCTCGTTGCGAGCACGGGCGATGCGAACACCTGGATCAAGGCGACCACCGCCAGAGCTGCAAACAGCCTCGACAGTCTTCGTGAGTATCCCGCCATCGAACATACCCTCCTCATTTCAGGTTTGGGACAATATACCGCTCCGATCCCGTTTTGCAAGAACTAAATGGATACAAGGGTGATGAGCGGCCGGCCGTGAAACGATCTGAACCACCGTGAACGCTTGTCGCTCCCTCCCCCGCCCGGAGGCGCCCTTGCCGGGGCCGCTCGCCCGAGCCGCGCCACCTTGACTGCGACCGAAAACACCGTATAGGTCAGACATCCGACAGAGGGTTCCACAAGCTCGCAACACCCTGCACGCGTTCCACGCCAATCTCCGGGGAGGAGTGGAGTGATCCGCCGTGTCCAGCCTTCCAAGCAGGCAGGCTTTCTGGCCCGCGCCCCACTCATGGCGGCGTTGCTGGTGTCGCTCATCTGCCTGACGGGGCCGTCGGTTCGCGCCGTCGGGACCACCTGGCACGTCGACGACGCCACCTGCCCGGCCGTCGGCTCGGGCAGCCTGGCCGACCCGTACTGTCGCATCCAGGACGCCATCTGCACGGCCACCTCGGGCGACACGGTCAGCGTCGCCCCCGGCCTCTACGCCGAGGCCGTCCGCATGCGCCCGGGTGTGAGCCTCATCTCGCAAGGCGGGGCCTCGGTGACGACCATCGACGCCTTCGGCCAGCCCTGCACGAGCAGCGATTTTTGCTCCAAGCGCACCGGCAACCAGTGCAGTGTGGTGACTTTCGCCTCGGGCCACACCCCCTCCACGGTGCTCGACGGCTTCACGATCACCGGCGGCGAGGGTCTGATCCAGACCTCGAAGGTGGCCGGGGGAGGCATCTTCGTCTTCAGCTCCCCGACGATCACCAACAACATCATCACCAACAACGTCCTGGCGGGGCCCTTGCCCCAGGCGGAGGACCTGCGCGGGGCGGGCGTCTACGTGGCCGTGGGTCAGGCGATCATCTCCAACAACACCATCACCGGCAACCGCGCCATACCCGTGCTCAGCGGCGCGACCGCCACGAGCGCTTACGGAGGCGGGATGTGGGTGGGATTCAACTCCGCGCCCGCCGTCATCGACAACATCATCCAGAACAACACCGCCGGGGACCCGAACGTGAACCCTTCCATCAGCGCGGGCGGGGGACTCGTGATCTTTCCGGGGCCCGGCCCGGCCGCACCGGTGATCGACCGCAACGTGATCGCCGACAACGTCTCCGACACGAGTGGAGGCGGGATCAGCCTTCTCACCTTTTCCAACACCGGCGCCGAGGCCGTGGTGACCAACAACGTCATCGCGGGGAACATCGCGACGCTCGGCGGCGGGATCTACTCCTACTACAACCGTGCCAGGATCAACAACAACACGATCACCGGCAACGAGGCCTTCCTGGGCGGCGGGCTCTACCTGGCGCCCGGCGACAACACCCTCCCGGTGACACTCACCAACAACGTCATCGCGGGGAATCCGCTCCGGAACTTCGGCGGTGGAGGCGGCCTCTATACTCTTCAGGTCGTCCCCAACTTCCAGCTCACGGTGAGCTTCAACGACTTCTGGAACAATCAGACGAACCACTGCGACGGCATTCTCACCGACGCGGCCTGCGTCGGCATGAACGGCAACTTCTCCGCCGACCCGCTGTTCGTCGACGAGCCGGGCCGGGACTTCCACCTGGACCCGAACTCGCCCGCCATCGATGCCGCCCTGGCCTCGGCGGCCCCGCCG
>JBHHZN010000044.1:0-10840 GCA_046758155.1 Acidobacteriota bacterium
GGGCGCGGCATTATCCCGTAGGCCCGGCAGGATGGCAAGACATGCGCCGTGGCCGCGCCGGTGTCCGGCCGCCGCACCGCCGGGTGCCGGGCCGGTCGGCTGCCCCGCCCGCCGGGACCGTCGCGACGGCCGGCGCGATCGAGCCCCCCTGGGATTGATACAATGATCCCGACATGCCTCGCGTCTCGGTGATCATTCCCACATTCAATCGAGAGGCCGTCCTGCGGGAGGCGATCGAGAGCGTCCTCGAACAGACCTATACCGACCTGGAAGTGCTGGTCGTCGACGATGGATCGACGGACGGGACACGCCGGATGGTCGGTGAGCGCTTCCGTGATGCGCCGCGCGTGAGATACCTGCTCATGGAAAACGAAGGGCAGGCGGCGGCGCGGAACCGGGGCATCCGTGAGTCTCGAGGGGAGTTGATCGCCTTTCTCGACAGCGACGACCTGTGGCTTCCGGAAAAGCTGACGCTCCAGGTGGATCGGCTCGACCGAACGCCGGGCGCCGGCATGGTTTTCTGCGACCGCATCGGCGAGGCCGGAAAAGATCGCGCCACGACTCGGTTCCAGCAAAAAGGGTTCAAGGGGGATACGAGCCTGCGAGGGATTCTCGAGAACGGCTTCCCCTTCGCTACTCCCTCGGTCGTCGTCCGCAGGAAGGTCCTGGAGGAGGTCGGAGCCTTCGATGACTCGTTCACGGTCGCCGAGGACTGGGATCTCTGGATCCGGGTCCTCGCCCACAGCACGGCGACGTACGTCGACAAGCCGCTGGTTGTGGTTCGCAGGCGATCCGACAGCATCAGCCAGTCGCTCGTCCTGGACAAGTGGACGGGCTGGCTGCGGCTCTGGGAGAAGAACCGCGATCTGCTCCTGCGCTCGGGTTGCCCGCGCCGCCTCCTGCGCCGCTGGCTGGGTCATGCCCACAAGAAGATCGCTCAGACACTGCGAGCCCGGGGCCGCTACGCGGAATCGGCGGAGCACTACCTGAAGTGGTGGCGCTGCCAGCCCTGGCAGTTTCGCGGGCCGTTCTGGTTCGCGGTCCTGCGTCTGAAGCGGCCGCGGACCTAGGCCGTCAGCGGCTTGGGCCGACTCGCGACGGCGTCCCGCGCGGCGGGATCGTCGTCACGGAACTGGATCTCGTACAGTCGCCGGTACAACCCGTTGTGGGCCAGCAGTTCATGGTGCGTGCCGGTCTCCACGATGCGCCCGCCGTTCATCACGACGATCTTGCGCGCGTGCAGGACCGTCGAGAGACGGTGGGCGATGACGATCGTGGTCCGGCCCTTCGAGAATTTTTCCATCGAGTCCTGGATCAGCCGCTCGCTTTCGGTGTCCAGGGACGAGGTGGCCTCGTCGAGGATCAGGATCTCCGGATTCCTCATGATGGCCCGGGCCAGGGCCAATCGCTGGCGCTGCCCGCCGGACAGCTTCACCCCGCGGTCCCCGATGACGGCTTGATAGCCTCCGGATAGCTCCTTGATGAACTCGTGCGCGTGAGCGGTGCGGGCCGCCTCCTCGATCTGGGCGAGCGTCGCATCCCGCTTGCCGAAGGCGATGTTGTTCGCGATCGAGTCGTGGAACAGGATCGGTTCCTGGGTCACGAACCCGATCTGTCCGCGAAGCGAGAAGAAAGTCGCCTTGCGTATGTCCGTCCCGTCGATGGTGATGACGCCCTCCTGCACATCGTAGAGGCGGGGGATCATGTTGACCAGCGTCGACTTGCCGGCCCCCGAGGGACCGACCAGGGCGACGAACATCCCTTTCTCTATCCGGAGGTTCACGTCGCGAAGGACGGGGACATGCTCCGTGTAGGCGAACGATACCGACTTGAACTCGAGCGCCTCGGACATCATGGGAATATCGATCGCGTCGGGGGCTTCCTGCACATCGGGGGCTGAATCCAGCTCGGCGAAGATGTCGTGCGCTCCGACGATGCTCACCTGGATGTCCGCGTAGGCCGTGTTGATCTTCCTGATCGGCGCGTAGCAGGCGATCATCGCCGCGTAGAACGTGATGAAGTCGCCCGAGGTCATCTCACCGCGCAGAACGGACACACCGCCCAGGATGAGAAAGAGCACGACGAAGGTCGCCGAGAACGACTCGATCACGGGTTGGAGCATCGAACGGGCCCTGGCGCCGCGCATGTCGTAGCGGAAGGCCAGGTCGTTAGCCTCGGTGAATCCTTCGCGCGCGCTGTCCTCCATCAGGAACGCCTTCACGATGCGGATGCCATCGATGCTGCGCTGCAGGAGCTGCATCATGTTGGAGCTCAGCTTGAGCATGCGGTGGGTCGCGCGCCGGATGAGTTTTCCCATGACCAGGATCACGACCAGGTTCAGGGGGAAGATCAGGATGCCTATCAGCGTGAGTTTCACGTTGATGGAGAACGCCAGGGCCAGGGCGCCGATGACCATCAGCGGCTCGGTCGTCAGGATCGAGAGGATGGCCGTGCTTCCCTTCTGGATCTGGCCGAGAGAGTACGTGAACTTGGAGATGATGGCGCCGCTCTTGCGGTTGTCGAAGTAGTTGACCGACTGGGCAATGAGTCGATTGAACAGCTCCGACCGCAGGTCGGCCATGCTCCTGCGCGAAAGCCAGCTGGACCAGTAGGTCTTGTTGTAAAGACACAACCCCTTCAGGATGGTCGCCAGGAGGAACAGTCCCGATATGACGAACAAGGCCTTGAACTTGTTGGGGAAAACCCGCGCCTGGAGCCAGTCGGCGACCTTCCTCATCCTCGGCGTCTGCCAGAACGCTCCGGCGAACATCCGGTTGCTGTGATCGGGTGTCAGGACCAGTTGCACCGTCATCTTCTCCCCGGGGCCGAGCCGGCGCGATGCGGTCCCGTCGGGCGTCACCACCGATGCGCGCCACCCTTTGCTGACCACGGTGGCGTCGAGGCTGATATCCTCGATGGGGTCATCGTCGGGATTCTCGATCTCGATGGGGACCTTGACGCCTCCGTCGGTGCGGAAGCCTTCGAGGATAGTCGCCTTCTGCTTGAAGACGCGCCAGTTTCGCCCGCGCTTGCTGCGCCAGCCCTCGGGCATCCGGGGCCGGATGCGCACCTGGTCGGCGACGGTCCCGTCGGCCGTGTGAGCCTGCAACCCCACGGAGAAATCCGCGCCGTCTTTCTCGAAGAGGGTGTCGAACAGCGGCTTCAAGGCGCCGATGGACCCCACCGAGAAGACGGCGGTCAGCCCCGACAGCACGAGCACCTGCACGACCCGCCACTTGTAGGGCCACAGATACGACACCACCCTGAGGTACGTCTTCATGCCATCGGCCCTCTGCGGGTCACATCGCCTCGGAGCGTCGGTGTCCGGGGCCGCCGGAGGAAGGGGGACACCCTCTCCTCGCTGCCCGTGATGCTAAGATGCCCGATCAAGTGGTCGCCCCGGTTCCCGGTGCGCCGCCGGGATGCCGGCCGTGGCGCGAGGCCCCCGGGGGCCCGACCACGGGGACGGTCCATCCGCGGGATCCGGATAGATCGCTCGCTGTCGTAGGTGCTTCATCGGTGGATACTTCTCAGTGAACGCTTCCCTGCTCATCGTGCCGGAAAGGCACTATAGCATAGCAAACCCATCCCGCCGCCACGAGACGGCCGGGCCGGCCTCTCCTGCCTGGCCGGTGCAGCATGCGCGTGGATGAGGCCGCGCTGCGGGAGCGGGTGGCGGCGACGTTGTTCCCGTCGCTGCGACTGGCCGCGGGCGACTTCACGATGGCGAGGCCGGATCCTTCGGGAACGAGCTCGTCGATTTTCCTGATCCATGCGGACAACCTGCCGCCGCTCCTGCTGCGCGCTTTCAAGCGGCGTGTTCAGGCCGTCCGCAATGTGCAGGCACTGCGGCACCTCGAGCAACAGGGCGTGCGGGCCCCGCGACTCGTGTTTCACGATCTGTCGCGGGGATCGCGCCTCCTGCGATCGCCTGACGGCGCGCTTCCTTTCCTGACGGTCGAGACCTGGGTCGAGGGGACCCGTGTGACCGATCTGACCGACCGGAGGACCCTTCACGCGGCCCGGCTCAAGGTGGCCGCCCTTCTCGCCCGGTTCCACGCGGTGACGCGGGATCGCTGGGGACGGCCCGGGCGGCCCCGGAGGGTTCCCTACGTCGCGCACACGCTCCGGAAGGTCCGCGCGCAACTGCGGCGCGTGGCGGCCCGGGACTGGTTGAGGCCGGCCGACATCGAGAGGATCCGCGATGCCTTCGACTCCTGGCGCGCGAGGATCGCGCAGTTCTCGACGTTCAACCTGGTCCACAAGGATGCCAATCCGGATAACTTCATCCTGGACACCGAGGGCGCGATCGTACCGGTGGACCTGCACCGAGTCGCTTACGCCCCGTTCCCGGAAGAACTCGTCACCGCCCTGCACCACGTCTGCCCCGAGGATCCGGAAGGCGAGCGGGTCGTCCTGGAGGCGTACTTCGCGCGCGGAAACGACGAGGCGAAAGAAATCTTTGAAGCGATCCGAGGGTTCTTCGAGCCGCTTTATTTCCTGAAGAAACTGCACCGGCGGGCCGAGCGGACCGGTCCGGAGCGCCTGCCGGGACACCGGCGGATGTACTGCGGTGAGCTGGCCGCCATCCGGCGGTGGGAAGGCTCCGCTGCTTCCGGTTGAGTGACGCCTGCCGGCTCCGGCGGGCCCAGCGAAGCGTGGGCGACGCCCGGATGATGGACCTCGAGGGAAGCTGATGGGCCATCGCGACATATATAAAGGATACCGGCCCGGCGCGGGGGGCCGGGCCGAAGGCGGCGGGCGTGGCGGCTACCAGGACGGGACCTACCTGATCCGCCAGGCGATGGTGATGGCTCTGTCGAAGGCGGTGGCATCGTTGTTTCCGCCCGAAAGCCATGGCGGCCGGCCGGCGCCGAGCGGGCGGGAGCTTACCGTGGTCGACATCGGCGGACGTGGCAGGCCGTACGCCGATCTGCTGGACGACGGCCTGCGGCAAGACGGGCTCGCCGTGCGCCACCTCGTGATCGATCTCGACCCGCAGGCCGACATCATGGGGCTGGCCGAGTCGCTTCCCCTGGCGGCGGCAAGCGCCGACGTCGTCCTGTGCACGCAGGTGCTCGAGCATGTCGCCGATCCCGCGCGCGCCGTGTCCGAGATGGCCAGAGTGCTGAAAGCGGACGGCG
This sequence comes from Acidobacteriota bacterium, assembly GCA_046758155.1. GTDB lineage: Bacteria > Acidobacteriota > Polarisedimenticolia > JACPZX01 > DASXTC01 > JBHHZN01. The sequence goes on from JBHHZN010000044.1 coordinate 5,145, forward strand.
CCTGCCTGCTGTCGACGCACGGGACCTGGTTCTACCATCCCGACCCGGAAGATTACTGGCGATGGACGCACGCGGGGCTGACGGAGCTATTCCGCCAAGCCGGCTTCAGAGACATCCGGGTACGGCCGGTGGGTGGGGCCAAGCTCACGCTGGCGGTTCTGGGGCTGACCGCGCTGGAGCGATCCATCGGCGAAGGAGCCGCGGGTGGGCTTTTCAGGCGCTTCGTGGTGGCGCCGGCCAACTTCCTGGCCGCCAAGAGACTGCTGAGAAGGGTTCGCGGACGCCGGAGCCTGCCGGGCGAGCTCGCCATCAACTACGTCGTGACCGGCCGCGCCGGCCGATCTTGACGCCGGCGGAGTATGACCCGCGCGGCACACCATCAGCCGATCGAACCGACTCCACCCCAGGCCACTTCGAGTATCATGTGGTTGGGTCGGATCATGAGCCGTTCGGAGTAGGGCCCCGGTGGCGAATCCGCGGAAACGGTATCCCGCCGGGTACGTGAAGGATTCGCCGCCCAGGATGCGGGCGCCAGATCGGAATCGATGAGCCTGCTATCACCCCCGGAGGGAGCCGAGATGCCAGAGGACAGGGCCAACCAGGCTGAAACAGAACCACCTCACGTCCAACTGATCCAGATGGCCACGGGGTACTGGGTGTCGCGTATCGTGTTCGTCGCCGCCAAGCTGGGTCTTGCCGACCTGCTGGCGGACGAACCGAGGAGCGCCGCGGACCTGGCGGGGCCCACCGGCACGCACGCGAGGTCACTGCACCGCCTCATGCGCACCCTGGCGGGCCTCGGCATTCTGTCGGAGGGGGCGGACCGCCGGTTCTCGCTCGCGCCGCTCGGCGAAGCCCTCAAGATCGGCGCGCCCGGCTCGGCGCGATCCACCATTCTCTCGCTGGCCGGCCAATGGGCCTGGCGAGCATGGGAGGAGTTCCCGCACTGCGTCGAGACCGGCGACACGGCCATGGAGAAGGCCTGGGGCATGCCTGTTTTCGAGTTTCTCGCCAAACATCCACGGGAGGCCTCGTATTTCAGCGAGGCGATGGTCGGCATCCACGGCCAGGAACCGCCGGCAATCGCCGCCGCCTACGATTTCTCCGGCTGCGAGACGATCGTGGATGTCGGCGGCGCCACCGGCAATCTCCTCACCACCGTTCTCGCCGGGTATCCCGAGTCGCGTGGAGTGCTCTTCGATCGGCCCCACGTCGTGCGCGACGCGCCGGCTCTGATCGCGCGGCGGGGGCTCGCGGATCGGATCGTCATCGAGGAGGGGAGTTTCTTCGAGAGGGTCCCCGCGGGCGGTGACGCCTATCTCCTGTCGCACATCATTCATGATTGGAGTGAGGATCAATGCCTGGCGATCCTGGGCAACTGTCGCGAGGCGATGAGACCCGACAGCAGATTGTTGATCATCGAGTTCGTCCTGCCCGCCGGCAATGCTCCGCATTTCGGGAAACTGGCGGACATGGTGATGCTCGCTATACCCGGGGGCGAGGAGCGAACCGAGCAGGAATACGGCGCCCTGGTGGAAAAGGCGGGCTTCCGGCTCACACAGGTCGTGCCGACGGATTCGCCGGTGAGCGTCGTCGAAGCCGTTCCGGCGTGAGCGGAGAAACTCTCGAGTTCGCCGGAGAGACGGCGCGCGGGGCTACGAGACCCTGACTTTCTCCTCGACGCTTCGAACCATCTGGACCATCGACTGTTCCCGGTCGGTGCGTGTGCCCAGCTTGATGAAGGTCGCGATCCGGCCAGCGCCCATGGCGTGCACGCGCTCGTGGCAACGCTTGACCGCGCCCATCACCTCGTCCCACTCCCCCTCGATGTTCGTGCCGTGGGCGTGAAGCTGCCGCGTCAGGCCGGCCTCCTCCAGGACGCGCTCGCAGGCCGCGATGTACTGTGACAACGACACCCCCACACCGATCGGGATCACACTGATCATGGCCTTGACTCTCATGGCTGCCTCCGGCAGGGTTGTGTTTCCATCGTCCATCCTAGCACGACCCGTGGGCGGTACCGCCGGCGGAACCGTGCCGCGATCGGTGTCCATCGCGATCCTCCGGGCGGAAAAGAGGTCGCTCCAACCGAGATGGTGTGCGATGGTCGGGAGAGGACGGGGGAGGCGGTGACGGGGGGCGTTCACCGGGGGCGGCATCCATCGCCGGGCTTCGGCCGGGGGGGGGCACCGGCTCCCGATCGGTGACAGGGGGCGGGCGCGCGCTCAGGTGGGATAGCAGGTCCTGGGGGGTGAGAAGTGTGGTAGGATGGGCACCAGGTTTCTCATCGTGCCTGCCAGCGCATGAACGAGGTCGCGCATGCGGGGCGTCGGGACATACCACGGTGTACATTCTCTGAGGCCCGAGGCGCATGGCAAAGCTCGTGACATTCGACGCTGCAACTGGGGGGCTTCCCCCCGAGGTGCGCCGGCTCCTGCGCCTTGTTCCCGGCGCCATCCTGGTTCTCGGTGCGCTCCTCCTGCTGGCCACCTCCTGGTTCACCGTCGCGCAGGACGAGGTGGCGGTCATCCAGAGGTTCGGCCGGTACGTGAGGACGGTAACCAGCGGCCTACATCTCAAGCTCCCCCTCGGCATCGAGAAGGCCAACAAGGTGAGGGTGGAGTACGTCTACAAGGAGGAGTTCGGTTTCGCCACGACCGACTCCCGGCGGCCGCGGTCCTCGGCCACGATCGAGACCTCGCAGATGCTGACAGGTGACCTCAACATCGCCGATGTCGGCTGGATCGTCCAGTTCAAGATCCGCGACCCGCAGGCCTTCCTCTTCAAGGTCCACGACGTGCGCTCGACCTTGCGCAACGTTTCGGAGGCCACCATGAGGCGCGTCGTGGGCGACCGCAGCGTGACGGAGGTTCTGACGGTCGGCCGGGCCGCGATCGCGGCCCTGGTCGAGAAGGATATGCAGAAGCTGCTCGACCAGTACGAGACCGGCCTGGTTGTCACGACCGTCCAGCTCAAGGACGTCAATCCCCCCGAATCCGTCAAGGCCTCCTTCAACGAGGTGAACGAGGCGCGGCAAGAGAAGGAGCGCACGACGAACCAGGCCTGGGAGGCCTACAACAAGGCGATCCCCGAGGCGGAGGGCGCGGCGCTGCGGACGATCTCGACCGCCGAAGGCTACGCCATCGACCGCGTGAATCGCGCCAACGGCGACGCGCAACGCTTCTCGGCGCTCCTCGCCGAGTACAGGAAGGCGCCGGAAGTCACCCGCCGGAGGCTCTACCTGGAGGCGATGCTCGACCTTCTGCCGCGCGTGCAGCGCAAGTACATCGTCGATGAGGGCGTCAAGGGTGTCCTGCCGCTTCTGAACCTGGGACAAGAATCCAGTCGGGGCGACCGGCGCCGGGAGAAGCCATGATCCGCAAGCTGGCCATCGGTTTCGCCGTCCTGGTCGTGCTCCTGGTAGCGTTGAGTTCCTGCGTTTATTTCGTGGACGAACGCGAGCAGGTCGTGATCACACGGTTCGGGCGGCCGATCGGCACCTACGCGGATCCCGGGGTACATCTCAAGCGCCCACTCGTCGACACGGTCAACGTCTTCGACAGGCGCGTGCTGTCGTGGGACGGGACACCGGACCAGATTCCCACGTCCGACAAGAAATACATCTTCGTGGACACCTTCGCCCGCTGGCGCATCGTCGACGCCTTGAAGTTCTTCCAGTCCGTCCATGATGAGCGCGGCGCGCTGCTGAGACTGGACGACATCATCGATGGCGCCACCCGGGATGTCATCTCCAAGAATCCCGTGGTCGAGGTCGTGCGCAACAGCAACCGGGAGCTGCCCGAAGAGGAGGAAGCGCTCGGCCTCGAGGTGCAGATCGACAAGGTCAAGTATGGACGTGACGTGCTGCGACGAACGATCTTCGAGAAGGCGCGCGAGAAGATGGAGGAATCGTTCGGGATCGAGCTCCTGGACGTGCAGATCAAGAGGATCAACTACGTCCCGCAGGTACGAGAAAAAGTCTTCGAGAGGATGATCTCCGAGCGCAAGCGGGTCGCGGAGCTGTTCCGTTCCCAGGGTCGGAAGAACCTCCAGGAGATCGCCGGCTTGAAGGAGAAGGAGCTCAAGCGCATCGAATCGGAGGCTTATCTAAAGGCTCAGCAACTGCGGGGGAAAGCGGACGCCGAGGCAGCCCACATCTACGCCAAGGCGTACGGCGAGGATGCGGAGTTCTTCCAGTTCACGCGCACCTTGAACGCCTATCGCGAAACCCTCGCGGGCGAGACCTCTCTTCTTCTCAGCACCGATAACGATTTCCTTTCTTACCTGAAAAAGCACACCCGCCCGCGCTGACCGCGCTCGCTGGTCTCCCATCCCGAAGCATCCAAGGTGACGAGACGCCCCGAGGGTTCTTGTCGCGTTGTGGAAGGGTCTCGTTCCGTCAGCCGGCATGCACAGTACGGGACCGGCGGCGATCGTGTCGTGACACGGCTGTCCGCGGACTCCCGGTGATGTCCGCCCGGAGTGAGGAAAAACTAGTTGAGGAAGTCCCGCAGCCGGTTCGACGCGAGCGGGTACTTGAGCTTCTTGAGGGCCAGCGATTCGATCTGCCGGATTCTCTCGCGGGTGAGGCTCATGGCGAGGCCCACTTCCTCGAGCGTGTAACTGCGCTTGTTGCAGAGGCCGAACCGCATCTTGATGATGCGCTCTTCCCGCGGGGACAGGGTCTTCAGCGTCATCTGGATTCTCTCGCTCAGTTCCAGGGCGAGGGTTTGCTCCAGCGGAGACACCGCCCGGCTATCAGGAACCAGCTGCATGAGTTCCTGCTCATCCTCCGCACCGTTATCGTGGAGCATGGGATCCTTCGCCAGCTTGAGGACCTCCGTGACCTCGGCGACGGGTGCATGCATCTTGCGCGCGATCTCCATGGCGGCCGGCTCGCGGCCCAATGCCTTGGTCAAATCACTCACGGCCTGGGCGACACTCCTGTATTTCTGGCTGATGTGTTGTGGGATACGGATGATGCGGGACTTCTCCATGATGGCGCGATCCATCGCCTGCTTGATCCACCAGAAGGCGTACGTGGAGAACCTGCATCCGCGGCGGTGGTCGAACTTTTCCACCGCGTTGAGCAGACCCAGGTTTCCCTCTTGGATGAGGTCCATCAACGACAGCCCGCGGTTCAGACAACGCTTGGCGATGAAGACGACGAGGCGTAAATTGGCGCTGGTCATGTCCTCGCGCGCGTGGTCGAAGATCTTGCGTCCTTGGACGGCTGTCGCCGCGCAAGCCTTCAGTTCCGACAAGGTCATCCCCGACCCGCGCGGAATGTGGCGGATTTCCTTCCGGAGAGCCCTGATGCGAGCGCGGGCGGTCTCGACGCTGGACCTGCTGGGCGGCTTGCGCTTGCGCCGCCGCCCGGGAGCGGACATTCCGATCGGGCGCAGCCCGGCTTTCAGCTCGAGCGAACGGATCTCACCCTCCATCACATCGATGCTGCGGGCGTCCGACGCCAGACGATCCACGAAATGATCCAGATGCCGGCGGGGAACCTCGCGCCGCATGATGGATCCGCGGGTGGTCCGGGGGACCAGCTTCTTCCACAGGAGCTGGGCTTGGCGGATGGCGCCGTCGAGCGCCTTCTTGCCCGCCTCCATCCGTTTCGCCAGCTGAATCTCGCGCTCCTTCGTCAGCAAGGAGAACGCGCCCACGTCGCTGAAATAGATCGGTAGAAGGTC
>JBHHZN010000045.1:0-10648 GCA_046758155.1 Acidobacteriota bacterium
CAGCACGGCGGCCACCGAGAGGAACACGCCGAAGAGGACGGCCAGGCCGAAGAACAGGATGAGAAAGCCGGTGTCGAGGACCCCCAGGAAATACGCGAGGGGGATGGTCAGGTAGCCCAGCACCTCGAAAAAGGGGCCGAACATCTCGAAGAACACGAAATACGGAAACGTGAACATTCCTACCACGCCGTAGCGGGGGTTCAGCAGCATGGTCTTGTGCTGCCAGAGACTTTGCAGCAGGCCCCGATGCCACCGGTTTCGCTGACGTCGCAGGTCGCGGAACGTCGTGGGCACTTCGGTCCAGCAAACAGGGTCCGGGACGAAGACGATCCGGTACTTCATCCTCTTGCGCCGGCAGTTCTCGTGCAGGCGCACGACCAGTTCCAGGTCCTCGGTGTCGGAATCCGGATCATAGCCTCCGACCTCGATGACCTCCGATTTCTTGTACAAGCCGAATGCCCCCGAGATGATGAGCAGCGACCGCATCACGCTCCACCCGACCCGGCCGGTGAGGAAGGCGCGCAGGTACTCCACCACCTGGAAGATCGGCACGCCACGGGTGGGCAGGCGAATCGCGGAGACCCGTCCCTCGTGGACCTCGCAACCGTTCACGATCCGGACGATCCCTCCCACCGCCACCATCTTCTCGGGTTGTTCCATGAACGGCTTGACGACGCGCAGCAGAGCGTTGTCCTCGATGACCGAGTCGGCGTCCACGGAACAGAAGAGAGGATAACGGGCCAGGTTGATCCCCGCGTTGAGCGCATCGGCCTTGCCGCCCCGATGCTTGTCGATCACCTGGAACCCCGGGCACGTCAGGGAGCCGTAAACGCCCCGGACCGGGCAGGTGGGAATGGAGCGCTTGTAGACTTTGTCGACTCTGCGCAGGTCGAACGCCTCGATCAGGTTCTTGAGGGTCGCATCGGTGGAATCGTCGTTGATGACGATCACCTCGAACTCGCCGTAGTCCAGGGACTGCAGTGACCGGACGGTCTCGACGATGCTTTTCTCCTCATTGTGCGCCGGGACGAGGATGCTGATCGGCCAGGTCATGTCGGACTGCAGGATCTGCTGGTAGTCGGAGAAGAAGGTCCGCCTGACGAACTGGACCACCTCGTACAAGGAAATGATGAACAGGCCGAGGTAGATCCCGTTCAGGCAGAAGAAATACGCGAGAACGAAATCGTTGTAGGCGATGATCGCGTCGACGAAGAGTTCCTTCATGCCGTCTCTCTCAGGCCGTCGTGGCCGGGTCTCTCACGCCGAGGATGATGGAAAGGCGCTCGCGGATCGACGCCTCCGGGTGGTTGTGAGCCATCTCGGTGAGCAGATCGGTTCTCTTGAGCATCACCAGCTTGGCCATGACCTCCAGCGCCGCCTGGCGGTCTTCCTCGTTGGTCGCGCCGAGCTGGGAGATCATGCCGTCGAGCATCCCCGATTCCTGCAGCATCTGCACCGCCTGCTGGGCGGCGTAGGTGTCCTGCGAGTCGAGCATCTCCAGCAGAGCTCGATCGCCGGCCCGGCCCTGGCGCTTGAGCGCCTCGGCGGCGTTGACGCGCACCCACCACTGGGGGTCCGCCAGGGCATCGCACAGCCTGGGGACACATTCCTCGAGTTTCAGCCGCCCCAGTGCCTTGGCGGCCATCGCGCGCACGGCCCAGCTTTCGTCCCCCAGGGCCCGCAGCAGCACGGGGCAGGAGTTCGGATCGCCGATGGAGCCGAGGGCGAAAGCCGCCCGGGCCCGGATGTCGGCCTCCGGATCCTGCAGCAAGTCCGTCAGCAGGGGGACGGCCCTCAGGCTGCGGATGCGGCCGAAGATGTCGATGGCGGAGATGCGCGCATGAAAAGGCAGCGACGCGTAGGCACGCAGGAGGCTTTGCACGGCCGGCTCGCCGGCCTTGATCAGGATGGCCGCGACGCGGATGGCCGACCAGCGCCCCGCGTCGGCCAGGGCCTCGACGAGATGGTCGAGCGCTTCCTCCGTGCCGATCCGGCCGAGAGCCCGGGCGATCCGCACCCTCACCTCTTTGACCGGGTCGTCCATGTGCTCGATGAGGGCCGACGTGGCCTTCTCGCTCCCGATGTATCCGAGCTTTTCCGCCGCCTCCGCGCGCGACCACCATCGGCGGCTCTTGAGTCGTTCGATGTAGGCGTCGACGAACCCGAGACGCTCCAGGGCCTCGCGGGCACGTTCCCAGGTCACTCCGGTCACGATCCGGCCCAGATCGAAGCAAACTTGCTCCACGACGGCGCGATCGATCGAGCTGAGCGGCAGGCGCAGGTGCTCCTCGATCGAGCCGGTCCCGGTGATGTAGTCGAACAGCAGCGGCTCGATCATCTCACGGCCGCAACGCATGCGTCGATCGGCGACCTCGCGATAGATCTTGTTGAGCAGGATGATGGCCAGCATGAACAGGAAGAACGCCGCGCCGATGACGATCAGCGTGATGATGAGATCGTGGACCGGCCCGGTCGCCTGCCCGTACATCATCGCCCCTGTTGTCTCCTTCAGTGTCGCGTGTTGGCCAGCAGCTTGCGCGCGCGTGCCACAAGCTCCAGCGCATTGAACGGCTTGCGGACGTAATCGTTGGCCCCGAGCTCGAAGGCGCGCAGTGCGTCTTGCTCTTTTTCCTTCATGGACAGGATGATGATCGGTATCTCACTGGTCTCGGGGGATTCCCGCATCCGGCGGCAGACCTCGAATCCATCGAGAAACGGCATCACCAGGTCGAGGATCACCAGATCGGGTCGTTCCTCGCGGATGAGGGTGATGGCCTCCTCGCCGTTTTCCGCGGTGCTCACCTCGAATCCCTCGTTGCGGAACACGGCGGAGAGGAACCGCACGACGATCGGATCATCGTCGGCCACCACGATGCGGGGCGAACTCAAGTGGTGATCCTCCTGTTGACGATCCATGGCGTTTTCACCGCCGGGGTCGTGTGCGGGGAGCGGTGCCATGATGTCCGCCTGGCCACGGTGAGGAACCTACTCGAGACGGTCCACCCGGCTTGCACGCTCGTCGGCATTTTCGGGATCCTGGAGGATCCCTCGAATGTCTGGCGCAAGGTAGAATATGAGGATGCATCCGACAAGTGCAAACGGGGCCGTCGGATCCGGCATCGAGCCCTCCCCTCGCAAGAGAATCCCGACAGTCGAGACACTCCGGCCCGGCAAGAGGAGGGGAAGCTTTGCCGTCCGGCGTGTTCGCCGTATATGAATGGTGACGCGATCGCTGTCTCGCTCCTGCCGGCCTTCGGACGGCCCGATCGCATGGAGAGACCCGACCCATGACCCGAACCAGCGAGCCCGCCACGACCGGGACGGCCCGGAGACGCTCGCAGCCCGTTATTCTCGATTTTCTTCCGCCGCGGGATCCCGCCATGCAGGCCGTGGTGAACAACGCGAGGCGCGTGGCGTCCTCCCGGGAGACGGTCCTGCTGCTGGGTGAGACCGGCGTGGGCAAGGATGTCCTGGCGCGCTGGATCCATGAGTCCTCACCGCGAGCCGGCGCGCCCTTCTGCCACGTCAATTGCGCCGCGCTCGTGGATGGCCTCGTCGAATCCGAGCTGTTCGGCCATGTGCGAGGGGCTTTCACCGGCGCCATCGACTCGAGGCCCGGCCGGTTCGAGCGAGCGGCGGGCGGAACGCTGTACCTGGACGAGATCGCGGAGCTCACGTCCCACCAGCAGGCGAAGCTGCTGCACGTCCTGCAGAACCGCCGGTTTCGCCGCGTCGGCGGGCAGGCGAGCATCGAGGCGGACGTGCGTGTCATCGCCGCGACCAACCGTGATCTGGACGTCGCGATGAGCGACGGTCGGTTGCGCCGTGACCTTTACTATCGCCTCAGCGTCGTGAGTCTGCGCATCCCGCCGTTGAGGGAACGGCCGCAGGATCTGGAATCGCTCACGCGGCACTTCGCCCGCAAGTACGCCGCGGCCTACGGCCGGCCCGAGCTGGCGACTCCACCCGACGACGTGATCGCCTGCCTTGGCTTCCACCGCTTCGAGGGAAACATCCGTGAACTCGAGAACCTCGTCAAGCGGGCGATGCTTCTGGGCGGATACGAGGAGATCCTCCAGGTGGTCGATCCGCTCCCCTGCGGCGCGAGCCCGGTCGGGCGGGCGGAGGACGACGGGCCGGAGGCGCCGTTGTTCGTGATCCAGAAGGACACCAGGCCCCTCAAGCAGGTGGCGCGCGAGGCGACCGCGCGAGCCGAGCGGCAGGCCATCATCGCCGCGCTGGCGGCGACGCGGTGGAACCGGTGCCAGGCCGCGCGCCGGCTTGCCATCAGCTACCGATCGCTTCTGTACAAGATCCAGGACTACGCGATCCGGCCGCCGCGAGACGAGGCGTCCGGCGTGCTCGGCGCGGGCCCGGGGATCTTCGGCTTCAAGGAAGGCTCGGCCTGACGCCTCGGGCGGGACCGGCCATCAGACCAGAAGCAGGAAGGCCACTCCGGCGGCGGCGACCTGGATCGTCAGGTTGTCCAGGCCGTGATGGCTGACGGCTTCGACCACGGCCCCGGCCAGGCCGCAAGCCGCGGCGACCCCGAGAGCCGTCAGGGACGGCACCCCGTCAACCCACAATCCCAGAAAAGCCGCCGTCACCCCGACCAGCAAGACCGCCGCCGATCCCTCCAGGCTGCGCGTGGCGGACACGCCCGCCAGGGAGGGGACCTTGTACCGGTGGCGTCCCCAGGCCGTGCCGACCGGCTCGCCGATCGCGTCACCCCAGCCGCCCACCAGGTAGCCGACGACCGCGACGGGGCCGAACAGCAGGGTGGCGATCAACCCGCCCAGGGCGGTCGTGACGAGCGGGACCACGATGAACAAGGTGCGGCGCGGCGCATCGCTCGGGCGGGCCATCGCCTCGTAAAAGGCGAAGCCGGGACCGCGGGCGACGGCGTACAGAACGGCGCCGCTGACGATGGCTCCCATCATCATCACCCCTGACAGCCCCGCCGCGAGCTGGACCACGGCGGCCAGCGTGAAGATGATGAAGTGGAAGATCTTCCTGGTGTAGGGGGTGCGCACACCGGCTCGCAGGTGCAGGTACCCGACGAGACTGCCCGCGAGGACTGCGGCCAGCAGCAGCACCGGGCCGAGCAGGACGAGCGTTCGCGGCGTGGGCGCCGCCTCGCGCAGGAAGTGCGCCAGGCGGTGCGTGGTCTCGGCCTCGGGCGGGCGCCGCTCGATGCCCGCGTGTGGTTCGGGCCGGAACGTGAGACGGGGGGGGATCGCGGGACCGAACCTCGAGGCGATCGCCTCCTTCGTGGCGGCGAGGCCGGGGCCGTACAGGTACCACGGCCCGCCCCGGCCGAGTTGTTTGAGGGCGGCGTCCTCCAGCCCGTTCCATGCTCTCCAGTCGATGTGTCGCTCCCGGGCGCGCGTGCCGTCCGCGCGGGCTGCCCGGTCGCCCGGGTTACCGAGGTAGACGATCCGCCTCACGCCGCGACGGCGCAGGTACCCGTCGAGCTCGTCCGGGTCGGGGCGTGGTCCGGCAGCGATGTTGGGGGCGATCACCTCGACCGGCCCTCGTCTCAGAGGGTTGGAAAAAAGACCGGGGGGCAGGGGCGGCAGGTCGCTGCGAAACGCCTGCAGGAAAGCTTCGGCGGGGGGAGACTTGCCGGTCGAGGCGGACAGGAAGGCATGCACCGCCAGCGGGCGGGACAGAGCACGGATGGAACGGGCGACGACCAGGGCCTGCAGCGCGTCGTACGGGCGTGTCCGGATCGGCAGCGAAAGGAATCGCACGCCATGGGAGGCGAGCAGGCGGCGCTCCTTCGCGATCCAGGGCCGATCGGCGCCGTCGTCGGGGTCCATCAGCGACACGACGTGATCGAAGGATCCCGCGAGGTAGAACGCCAGGAACTCCTCGTCGGTCGGGTACGGTGTGAGGAAGATCTCCTCGTCGAGCCGGTAGACCTTCCCCCGCTCGAACAGGTCGCCGTCCTGCAGGGTCCTGGAGCTGACGAGCGTCGCCACGCTCGTCGCCGGGGCCGCCCTCTCGACGACCCGCCGGGCGAGCTGCACCCGATCGCGCCCCAGGTAGCAGTGGACGTAGTAGCGTCCCTCGCCGGTCTCCGCCAGCCGCGCGAGGCGATCCAGCGCGGCCTGGTTCTCGCTCACCCAGGGCAGCATCGGCAGATGGATCAGCTTCAGCCCGACCCTCTCGGCCTGCTGTCTCTCCTCGCTCAGGAGCCGGGGCTCGAACGGCACCACCGCGGGGTGCAGCAGCGAGATGACCGCCGTGTACCCTTCGCGCTTGAGCACGGCCAGCTTCTCCCGCGTGGGGTAAGGACCGAACGTGAAGTGCGTTCCCACCGCGATGGTCTCCGATCTGGCGGGCATCATCGACGGGGTGAGCGAGAGCCAGACCGCGCCCGCGGTGCACGCGAGAAGCAGGGCCGGTATGCCGTAGCGCACATCGGCCCGCCGGCTGCGCGTCATCGCGCGCGCCAGCCACCACGTGAGAGCGGCCGACCCGAGGAGGTAGGCCAGAATGATCGAGCCCACCAGAAGGTTCTCACCCGACTGGCGCCAGGCCGCACCACGCGTCGCGGCTGTCACCCACATGACCGGGCCGAACAGGGTGCTCATGCCCAGCGGGAAGCCGGCCAGCGGCCAGAGGAGCAGAAACAAGGACGTCGCCCTGAAGGAGGTGGATGGGTGGCGCCGCGTCACTAGAACAGCCTTTCGATGCCCGTCCTGAAAGTCCACCGGTTCCTGTCGAAGTTGGGAAACTCCTCGAAGCGGTAGCGGACCTCACCCGAAAGGATCCATTTCTTGCGGAACTTCTTCTGCAGCTCGAGGCTGGCGCGGCGGGTGTCGAGGCGGACGAGATCGGTTTCCTGGGTCGAGGCGCCCGCCGGATCCGTCTCGGGTGCCGAGCCGCCGCCGAGGCTCAGGGTCGCGTACGAGTCGGCGTCGCCGAGGTATCGGCGCACGGACAACGTGCCGGATACCGATGTGCCGATGTCCTTGTTGGAGACGAAGGGGCGCACCCAGACGAAGTAATCGCCGCGATACAGCCCGAACGATCCGGTGTAAAGGGTGATGGAGGTCGACTCGAACTCCAACCGCCTGAACCCGACCGAGAACGTCAGTTTCTTGGGAAGGTTCTGGAAGTATTCCGCTCCGTAGCGCCAGTCGGGAAGAAAATCGTCGGTCCCATGGCCGGCGTTCAGGTAGGCGTAGCGTCCCTTGCCGAGGCGCGGGTAGGCGTCCACCTCGTACAGCGTGCCCTCCCTGTGGAACTGGTCAGCCTCCGCGACGCGCCAGATCACCGACCCGAAGTCGAACCGGCGGGTGTACTCGAGGGTGGCGCGGCGCCAGGGGGCGGGATCGCCGCCCGGATCGTCGCTGAGGGAGCTGTACGACAGGTCGAGGCCGATCTTGTTCCTGGGCTCGGGATGGCTCAGCTGCTCCACCAGCTTCGAGGCCTCCTCCATCCCCGGATCGATACGGGAAGCCTTGCGCGCGGCCGCCAGCGCTTCGTGGTCGAGTCCGAGGTCCCTCAGGGCGCGCGCCTGCCGGTACAGCAACCGCGGCTCGTCGGTGTGTTGCTCGAGCCCCTCGTTGGCGTAGCGCAGGGCGTCGTCGGAGTGGTTCGACCAGAGCTCGACATCGATCAACGCCAGCCGGGCGTCCAGGTGATCGGGGCGTTTGTCCAGAACATAGAGGTACCGCCGGCGGGCTTCGTCATAGCGTTTGTCCCAGGCGTAAAGGCGGCCCTGAAAGACGCGCACATCATGGTAGTCGGGGCTTCGCTCGAGGATCCGGTCGCAGATCGCCCGGGCCTCCTGGCGTTGCCCCGCGAAGCCGAGCTTGCGTGCCTTCTCGAACAGCTCGTCCACGCCGGGTGGCTCGGCGCAGAATGCGGGTCCGACGGCCGCGATCAGGACGACGAGCAAGAGGAAACGCTTCATCGGCGTGAGCCCCTCCGAGATGTCGCGACCAGCCCGGTCACAGGGTATACAGGATCGGCCGGCCGGCGCGTAAACCCGGCTAATATGCTGGATGCAGGCGCTTCGTGCCACATGCCCGTCCGGCCCGGCTTCTGTGCCGGCCTGAGCGGACGATCGGCCTGTGCAAACCGTTGCACACCGTCCTCCGGCCGCCCCGGCCCGGGCCGGCCGGTGCCGCGGCTCCACCCAAGGCTCTCAACCGCCTTGTTCAGAGCCGGATCCGTGATGGCCGGCCCTCGAGCGTGTCCGGCCGGGCGCCCGATCGTTCCACAAGATCCGATGGTTGTGGTGAAAACTCTTGCAACCGGGCACGGCGCGCGAAGGGCTGTCATCCTCCCCGGCGGCGCCTGCCGCAGGACGGCCAACCCCCCATCAACAAAGGAAGTCCCCGTCATCCGGCCCGGTGTCGCGGGGGTGGCCCCCTTGGGTGGTACCAGCCTTGCAGGAGTAGGTCTCGAGCATGGGCCGCCCGTCGCTGCGGGGGGCGGCACACAGGGGCGAGCGAAAAGGGGGGGACGAGTGCGGAGGACGATCGGGGGGCGTTCGACCATCAGTTCAGTCTTGTTGGGCATCGCTGTCGTGGCTTTCACCGTCACGGCACAGGCGGGCGGCCCGCCGGCCGGCAAGTCCGCCGGGGCCTGCGTCATCCAATCGATCGACGTCGAGATCGACGCCGACCGCACGCGCGTCATCCTACACGCTACCGCCCCGATCGACTATCGCGGGGGGACGCTGTACGGCGACCAGGTGATCCTGGATCTCGCCAACGTCGAGGTCGCGCTCGGATCGCCGGTCATCGAGCTCGGCGCGCCGGAGGCGGACCGCATGGTGATCGGGCCGGAGCTTACCAAGGATGGCGTGCAACTGCTGAAGGTGCGGCTCACCGGCGTCGATGCCCGGCTGCACAAGGTCACGGTCGCAGGCAACGACCTGATCATCGACCTGATGGCACGAGACCGATCGGAGAGGCGGCGCAAGGGGCTGCCGAAACTGATCCGCGACGACGTCGAACAAGTCGCCTGACCTTCCGCACGTCCCCGCCGGCATTGTGGGCCGCGCCGCCGGCCTCCTCGTCCTGCCCGACGAGGCGGCCGGCGGGCGGACCCGCATCCCGCCCGCTGCGCGCGCTCCACTCCACCGTCCGGACCATGTATCATCGAACCAGCCGCTCAGCCAGGTGGCGCTGAACACCCCCCCCCGGCATCCGGGCCGAGGAGATCACGGCTTGCGGGGCCATGGGCGAGGATCACCGCCGGTCGAGCGGCCGGGCGAAGCCCTGGAGATCCCATGGCTGACTGGCATGTCTATCTGGTTCGATGTGGAGATCGGTCCTTGTATACCGGCATAGCGACCGATGTCTCCCGGCGTCTCGCCGAGCATCGGGCCGGCGGGAACCGGGCGGCCAGGTACCTGCGCGGCAGGGGGCCGCTGGAGCTGGTGTTCAGCAGCCGCGTCGGCTCGAGGACGATGGCGCTGAGGGTCGAGAAACTGATCAAGAAGCTGGCCAAGGCGGACAAGGAGACCTTGATCGCGCACGCGCACCTCGTCGGAGCGCTCATCGCCGAGGCCGGCCGCGATGGCGGGACCGCAGGAAACATCCACGAATGAGGCCCCGGGTCGAACCGCGTGATCTGCGCCGGATGACAGGATGCCCAATCCTTTCTTGATCGAGGAACCCTTCTGGAGGGGGTCACGTGTCATCTCGGGCCTGATCGCCCTGGGATACATCGTGGCTGCTTTCTCCACCCGGGACGTCAGGGTGATCGTCAAGACGGTCGTCTTCTGCTTCCTCTGTCTGGCTCTCATCTGGTTTCCGGCTGGAATGGCCGGCTACACCGGGCCCACGGCCAGGTGGGGCCGGAGGATCACGAAAACGACTCCCGCCGGCTTCGTGCTCGGGGCCGGGTGGGTGTTGTTCCTGTGGCTCACGGGAACGTATTGATGCCGATGGGGCGCCCCGATAGTCGGGCGGGAGGTCCGCTCGTGAAGCGATACAGCGGTGGCTGACTCCGCGCGGATCACGACGAAGTCCGCCCTGAGGCTCGTCGTCCTTCTCGGCGTCGTCAGCTTGTTCGCCGACATGACCTACGAGGGGGGGCGCAGCATCACCGGCCCTTTCCTCGGCGTGCTGGGAGCCGGCGCCGCCGTCGTGGGCGTCGTCGCCGGCTTCGGGGAGCTCGTCGGCTACCTGCTGCGCCTGGCCTCGGGGTACCTGACGGATCGCGTCGGACGCTACTGGGCGATCACCTTCATCGGCTACGCGGTGAACCTTCTGGCCGTGCCGCTCATGGCGCTGGCGGGACACTGGGAGGCGGCGGCCGCCCTGATCATCGCCGAGCGGCTCGGCAAGGCCGCTCGCAGCCCGGCGCGTGATGTCATCCTCTCGCACGCGACCAGCGCTGTCGGACGCGGCTGGGGTTTCGGCCTGCACGAGGCGCTCGATCAGGTTGGAGCGGTTCTGGGCCCCTTGATCATCTCCACCGTGCTGTACCTGGGAGGCAGCTACAACCAGGGCTTCGCCGCCCTGCTGGTGCCGGCGCTCGTCGCCCTGGCCGTCCTGGCCACGGCCTGGCGCTGCTACCCCCGGCCCGAGGAGCTGGAGCCGGCCGCGCCGGGGAGGACTCCCGAGAGGCTCGGACGTCCATTCTGGCTCTACCTGGCGGGGGTCGCGTTCGTGGCGGC
>JBHHZN010000046.1:0-10605 GCA_046758155.1 Acidobacteriota bacterium
ATCCCTTCATCGGTCGACCCGGTCATCGACCGGTCGCCCGGCATCGGGCTCGAACCCGCCGGCGGCGTCGTTGTCATCTGGAGCCGGTTCGACGGCTCCGACTTCGAGCTGGTTCTCGCGCGGCGCGAGAACGGGTTCTGGTCGAATCATCTGTTCCTGACCTCGGATTCGACCAACGATACGCAACCCCGGTTCCTGATCGACTCCACCGGGGCCACCCACGTCCTCTGGTGGGGCGGCGGGCCGGGCGGGCCGGTCTACTTGCAGACCTTCGATCCCCTGTCCGGGACGCCGCTGGGCCCGCGCGGCCAGCCGCTGGAACCTCCGCAACCGAGGAAGCGCCTCCTCCCGAACCCGAGGAGACACGGGACCGACTTCCTGGGAGGGGCGGACGATCCGGGGATTCCGACCACGTCGAGCTCCTTCATGGCATCCGCCATACCGTGCGGTGCGAATCCCGCCGCGGCCCCCGACCACGGTGTCGTCATGGGCTGCGGCCGGCCGGCCGCCTACCAGCTCTCGGACTGCCAGCTCGTGGTGGGGGTGCAGGATCCCGCCACGTTGAGCTGGGGGCAGACGACGGCCAATCTCGCGACGGTCAACCTGTCCACGACCTCGGTGCGGGAGATCGTGCAGTCGATCGCCGATTTCCAGTGCTCTAGTCAGTGAAACGGGTAGAAACGATCGCGATCCGCGTGCCGATCATCGCGCGAGATCGTCTTGAACCGACGCCTGCGGAGCTTCCATCTCAGATCGTCCCAGATCCGGCGTGGGTTCCAGAGTCCCTTCAGCAATAGATACCCGGTCAGCGCCCCGCCCAGGTGGGCCAGGCGTGCCACCCCGTCTTGGGTGAAGGCCCCCAGGCTGATCAGCTCGATCGCCGCCAGCAGGATCGCGAACTGGCGCGCCTTCATCGGGAAGATCAGCATGAACAGGATGGTCCTGTTGGGAAAGAGCATGGCGTAGGCGACGATCACGCCGAAGATGGCGCCGCTGGCGCCGATGGTCGGCCACGGCTTGTTGAGGAGATAGTTGAAGAGACAGTTCATCATGCCCGCCCCCACCCCCGTCAGGAGATAGTAGCGAGTGAATCGCCGGGCTCCCCAGACCCTCTCGATGTCGCTTCCGAACATCCAGAGAATGATCATGTTGAAAACAAGGTGCCACGGCCCGGACGGAGAGTGAAGGAACAGGTAGGTGACGAGCTGCCAGACGAAGAGCTTGCCGAACACGAGGGCCGGGTCCAGCGCCAGCACGTGCAACATGGCCGGCCCGCCGCCCATGTTGAAGACGATGAGCTCGAACAGGTAGACCGCGGCGTTGATGATGATGAGGATCTTGATGGCCGGGGTCATCAGACCGCCGAAGGAGAACCTGTATGGAGCGTATCCTGGGTCGTACCGGGGAGGCATGCCGGGAGCGTACCACACGCCGGAGAACGGCGACAACACAGGCCGTCCTCGTTGGGCGGCCGGCGGTCCGGGCGTCACCGCGACGCCCGGCCGCACGATATCCTCGAGGAAGTGGCGCCGGCGGAGGCAGTGGTTTCCGGGGGCGACTAGTCGAGCTCGACGTTCCAGTAGGCGATGTCGAGGAAGTTTCGCCAGGCCTCGTACTGACTTCCGGCGAACGTCACCTTGACGAGCGGATGCCACCGCGGCTTGACCGGAGGCTTCAAGGGCATCATGCCCGCCTCGGACGGCAAGCGGTTCCCCTTGCGCCCATTGCACTCGAGGCAGCAGCACACCACGTTGTCCCACGTCGACCGGCCGCCCCGCGACAACGGAACGACATGGTCCAGGTTCAGATCGCGCGTGGGAAACCTCCTCCCACAGTACTGGCACCTGTTGCGATCCCTGAAATAGATATTCTTGCGCGTGAACCTCACCTCGTGGCGCGGCAGCGAATCGTAGTGAAGCAGCAGGATCACCCGTGGGATCTTGACCCGCATCGCCGGTGTGTAGATGACGTCGTCATGCGGCTGCACGGGAACATCGCACCAGTGTTCCCACGAGTACGTGGTGTAGTCGGGTTCCACGGCCTTGACCTGCCCCTTGTAAAGGAGGCAAAAGGCCTTCCGGACCGAGGTCACCTGAATGGCCTGAAACAGGCGGTTGAGAACGAGCACGTTCGTATCTAGCATCCGATCCTCCCGAGATCAACCGTCTCGGGTCACCTCACCGATGCCGGGGTTCATCGCACCCCCGGTACTTTCTCTTCCGGGGCGATCCGCTTCCGCGTGGCAGCCTTCTGCCTGTGCCGCTCGAGTCCGAGCGAGACGAGACGATCCACGAGCTCGGGAAACCCGATCCCGTCGGACTTCCACAGACGAGGGTACATGCTGATCGGCGTGAATCCGGGGATCGTGTTGATCTCGTTGATCAGGACGGCGCCGTCCGAGCGCCTCACGAAGAAATCCACGCGGGCCATCCCTGCGGCGTCGATCGCCTTGAAGGCCGCCACGGATAGCTTCCTCACCCGCTCGGCCTGCGACGTCTCGATGCGCGCCGGGATGATCAGTTCCGACCCTTCTTCCAGGTATTTCGCGCTGTAATCGTAGAAGTCATGACATGGCACGATCTCCCCGACGACGGATGCCCGGGGATCATCGTTGCCCAGCACCGCGCACTCGACTTCCTGCCCGCTGACGGCCTCTTCGATCAGAACCCGGCGATCGTAGCGTGCCGCCTCGACCAGACCATCTCTGAGGGACCGGGGCCCTTCCACCTTCGTGACACCGACACTGGATCCGCCGTTGGCCGGTTTCGTGAAGCAGGGAAACCCGATCCGGCTCTCCACCCGCGAGCAGACCCCGTCCGGGGCCTGCTCGATCTCCCGACGGTTCGTCGGCAGGAAACGGCAGGACGGCAGGCCCGCGGCGCGGAACACGTCTTTCATCGCGATCTTGTCCATCCCCAGGCTCGAGCCCAGCACGCCGGATCCGACGTACGGCAGGCCGGCGAGCTCGAGCAGGCCCTGGATGGTACCGTCCTCGCCGCCCGGACCGTGGACCAGCGGGAAGATCACGTCCCGGGCGATCGCGCTCTCACCCGGCCCGGAGGGCAGCAAACCGCCGACCCCGGGGTCGGGGGGGAGCAAGACCGGCCTCGCGGACCGCGAGGCGAGGTCCTCATCGAGCAGCACCTGGGCATCGCCGGCCGTCAACCAGCGCCCTTCCCGCGTGATACCGATGGGGACGATCTCGTACTTGTCCCGATCCAGGTGGGCGAGCACCGCCCGCGCCGAGAGGATCGAGACGTCGTGCTCGACGGAGCGGCCGCCGAATACAAGGCCCAGTCGTATCTTCTTCACGTCGTGATCCCCTTGAGGCCAGCCTGACTCGTGGACGCCCAGCGTGCCAGAGCCCGCGCGCGCGCGCGGCGCGCCCGGAATGTGAGATCAACATATCCATCGTGATAGCGCGCGTCCAGCACCTCGGTCTCCAGGTAGATTCGCGCGATCCCCTCCGAGTCAATCGATTGCAGGCGGATCTCGCGCTGTACGACGTCCCGCTCGACGGCTTCCCCCAGGTGCGCGATGAGCGAATCCAGATGAAGCCCCTGCGTCGCGGAAACAAAAAGAGCCCCAGGGTACAAACGCCTCGCCCTTTCCAGGACACCCGGCTCCCGGATCATGTCGATCTTGTTGAAGACCACGGTCACCGGCTGGTCGGTGAGCCGGAGGTCCGCCAGGACCTGCTGGGACACCTCCATCTGCTCGCGGTACCTGGGATGGCTGACATCCACGATCTGCAGGAGCAGATCCGCGTCCCTGGCTTCCTCCAGCGTGCTACGAAACGATGCCACGAGGTGGTGAGGAAGCTTGCGGATGAATCCGACCGTGTCGATCAGCAGCATCTGGCGGCCGGGACGGATATCGAGGCGCCGCACGAGTGGATCGAGCGTCGCGAACAGGCGATCCTCGACGAACGCCCCGGCCTGGGTGAGCGCGTTCAGAAGCGTGCTCTTGCCCGAGTTGGTGTAACCGATGAGGGCGCACTTGGGGACGCCCCGCCGCCCGCTTCGCCGGATGCTCCGGCCGCGCTCGATGCGCGCCAGGTCGGATGCCAGACGCGCTATCCGCCTCCGGATGATTCGCCGGTCGAGCTCGATCTGGGTCTCGCCCACTCCCCGGACCCCGATACCCCCGACCTGCCGTGAAAGGTGCGTCCACCGCCTGGTGAGCCTCGGCAGCAGGTATTTCAATTGTGCCAGCTCGACCTGCGTCCGCGATTCCCGGCTGCGGGCTCGACGCGCGAATATGTCGAGGATCAGGGCGGATCGGTCGATCACCTTCGCGTCGATCAGCTTTTCGAGATTCCTGACCTGCGCCGCCGTCAGATCGTCGTCGAAGATGACGAGATCGGCCCGTTCGGCCCGGGCCCGGGCGGCCACCTGCTCGGCCTTGCCGCGTCCGATGAAAAACGCCGCGTCCCGCCGGCTCCTCTCCTGGATGCAGCGGGCCACGACGACTCCGCCCGCCGTATCGGTCAGCCGAGCCAGCTCGTCCAGGTGGTCCTCCACCTCCTCGTGCTGTCCATGCGACAGGACGATGCCCACCAGGATGGCCCGCTCGCGCGGATCCGGCCTACCTTGCCCCACGGTCCTCCGGCGTCTCTAGCGCCGCTCGGATGCGGGCGTTGATGTCATGAGGAAGAGTCGGTCCTTTCCAACGGATCACTCCCCGGCGATCGATCAGCACCGACATCGGCAAGACCGAAACACCGAACGCGTTCTGGGCGGCGCCCTCGCTGTCGAACATGACGGGGTACTTCACGCCGAATCGATGGGCGGCGCCCGCCAGGCGATCGGCGGTATCGCCCCCCTCCTTCAGACCGAGGCCCATCACCTGAAGGCCTCGGTCGGCGTAGAATTCCTGGATCGCGTTGACCTCCGGGATCTCACGCAAGCACGGCTGGCACCAGGTCGCCCAGAAAACCAGCAGCGTCGCGCGGGCTTCGCCGGCGGGCGCGAGGATTCTCTCCTGCAGACTGAACCGACGCCCCTGGAGATCGACGATCGGGATCGCGGAGGTTCCGGCGAGGTCCGTGCCGACGGCGAGGACTCCGCCGGCGGCGCCGGACGCGAGCGCTGTCGCCGCAAGAAGGCATCCCACCAGGGGTGCGACGCCAGGTTTCAATCGATCACCTTGTCGATCGCCTCTTCGAGCTGCTCCCGCGGGACGGCGCCGATGAGCTGATCGGCCTGTCGGCCCTGCTTGAAGAGAATGAACGTGGGGACGGACATGACGCCGAACTTCGCCGCGGTCGCGGGGCTCTTCTCGATATCGACGTGCCCGACGCGCAATCGGCCCTCGTACCGGCGGGCCACCTCCGCGACGATCGGGGCCATGCGCTTGCACGGGCCGCACCACTCGGCGGAAAAGTCCAGCAGATAGGGGGTTTCCGCTCCTTCCACTGCGGCCTCGAAATTCTCGTCGTTGATCTCGAGGATGCTGTCGGCCATGTCTTAATTATAGGCCCCGCGGACGGGGGCTGACAAGACCCGCCGCCTGGAATGCCGTCCCATGCGGGGGGATTTCGAGATTGTTACTGGGATGCCACGGTGATGGAGCGCGCATCCACGTACCGGATATCGTCGAGGAATCGGCCCTGCACGACGACGCGCTGTCCCCTCAGCGAGGGGTCGCTCAGAAGGGGAAGAGATGCCTTCCTGGCAACGAAGTGCCACAGCCCACCCCCGGCGATCTCGACGCCCGTATGGTGGCCGGTATTGCGGCAGCGCCGTTGCTCGTCAAGCGACAACCCATGCCGCGAGCATTCCACGCAGACGAGAACACCCGAGACCTGCCGGACTCCCGTCGCCGAATCGATGATCTCCTGCATGGTCACGGGACCGTAGTGGTTCACCATCGGGACGAGCAGCGCCCCGGCGAGCAGCGCCGCGGCGGCGGCATAGGCGGTTCGGCCGATGCGCGTCTTCCTGCCGGCCGACCCGGTGGAATCCTCATCCAGCGCTCCCACCGGCTCGTCATCGAAATGCTCCTTCACGCGCTCGAACAATCCCACCGGGGCCTCGATGTGCTGTAGCCGAGCGCGCATCGCGCGCGTGAACCCCTGCTCGAGACGGGCGAATGCGCCGCAGCCATCGCAGTGGTTGATGTGCTCCTGGATCGAGTAGCTCAGCTCACACGGCAACTCGTCATCGTAAAAAGCGGCGAGCAGCTCGCGGGTTCTCCCGCACGTCGGGCTCTTCATTCGCTTGACCTCACTTCGCTTTCCGCCGGAAACGTTCCATATCAAGAATCTTTCCTGCTTCGTCGGACTCATCCGCCTCGGCCAGATCCACCAGCCGGTGCTTCTGCGCGAATCCCAGCAGGCGTGTCTGCATCAACCGCCGCGCGCGGTGGAGACGTGACATAACCGTCCCGATCGGGCAGGAGAGGGCGGCCGCGATCTCCTTGTACGACATCTCCTCGAGAACGGCCATGACCAAGACCATGCGATACTCGGCGGGCAGTTGCTCGAGAGCCTCCTCGATCTCCCCGTCCACCACGCCCTTCATGAAGACCTGCTCGGGGTCGGCGGAGCCTGAATGCCCCGCCCGGAAATTGGCATCCACGAGCCTCTCCAGCCCGTCCTCGATCGCCGAGAAGTCCACGGTCTCCGAGCCGCGCTGGGCCTTGCGGTAGCGATTGATGAACGAGTTCTTGAGTATCTTGAACAGCCAGGCCTTGAAGTTGGACCCGGGCTCGTACCGGTCGAAGAACCGGTAAGCGCGCAGGAGCGTCTCCTGCACGAGGTCCTCGGCGTCCTGGGGATGCCTCGTCAGCCGCACGGCCATGTTGTACAAGAGGCCCAGATGGGCCCGCGCCAGCGATTCGAAACACTCCACCTTCTGGGCATTCTCCTGCATGTGTGTCCCAACCATCCTGCGGGGCCGAATTATTCCGCTTCCGGGGTACTCTTCCAGGTATCCACGTAAGATCCGCTCTCTCAAAGAGTTATCATAGCATCCCTCGAGCCGGAGGATCCCGAAAAAACCGATGGCGCCCGATCTCCTCCCGGAGTCGGGCACCGGTGGCCCGGATTCAGGCGGATCGAAGCCGGAAAACCGCCTTGACAGAGCCGACCGCGCGACCGCTGTTGGTGCGAACCGTCAACAGCGAGCATTCTCGCAGGGCGTCCAGCTCCGCGCTCGTCATCAGATCGACCTGACGGAGGATCCCGCGGGTGAGCGCGACCCGGGCCCGGTTGCTGTTGCCGTCGGCGATCTTCGCTGCCACGCCCCGTCCGGACTCCCCCTCCAGAAAACCGATACACTGGATACCCTCCGCCCCGCGCTTGCAGACCACCTCGCGACGAGGGTGGCCGGTAACCTCGGTGTCGATCATCCCCTCTCCGGCGATCATCTCGGGGTGTTCGCGCATCGTCGACACGACGAGCCGGGCCGCCTCGCGCCGCTTCGAGCCGAGCCCCTGCGGCTGCATCAGCCGGGCGAAGGCGCGCGCCGCCTCCGACAGCGTGACGCCGATGGTGGGTGCGCCGCATCCGTCCACCGACACCACGATCCGGTCGCGCGGCCGGCCGGTCATCTCGGACATCATCCGGAGAACCCGCCGCTGGACCGGATGGGAAGGCTCGAGGTAGCTCGCCGGGTCATGCCCGCCCGCGACGGCCGCGGCAAGCATGCCGGCGTGTTTACCCGAGCAGTTATGCTCGAGCGGCGTCAACGCTCGTCCGCTGCTCTGATACCGTTCGGCGACCTCGCGGCTGAAGGGGATATGCGTGCCGCACCGCAGGGCCGACGCGTCCAGGCCGATCTTGTCGAGGATCCCGGCCACCGTCGTCACGTGCACCGGCTCGCTGTTGTGAGATCCCGCCATCACGGCGAGCTCGCGCGGCGTGATGTTGAAACGCTCCACGGCGCCGCTCTCGACCACGACCATCGCCTGAAACGGCTTGGCGGAGGACCGCAGGTAGACGATGTGATCGATCCCGCCCAGTCGCGCCAGGACACCGCCGTCCGCATCCGCGACCGCCACGGCGGCCGCATGCACCGATTCGACCAGGGTCCCCCGCCGCACCTCGATGGCGGGCACGTAGGGACCGGGCACGGCGATGTCGGCCGAGCGGGTGCCCGGGCGTCCTGGGTTGCGGGATCGGGGGAATCGTGACACGGGGAGGCGATGTTACCGCCCGTCGAGGGAGGTGTCAAAACGATCTTCTTGACACTTCACGCCGCCGGATCATAATATCGGGCTTCCTTTTAAGTCCTTGATTCAAAGATAGATAGTGCCTCCGGGAGAGATCGTGAAGATTCTCTATCTGGACTGCGCCAGCGGCGTGAGCGGCGACATGCTGCTGGGCGCTCTCATCGATCTCGGACTGGATCCCAGGTGGCTGCGCGGCGAGCTGGGGAAGCTCCCGCTGGAGGGGTACACCGTGACCACGCGGCGGATCACGCGCGGGGGGCTGGCTGGGTGCAAGGTTTACGTGAAAGGCCGCGGGCGTCACGCCCACAGGGGGCTCCGGCAGATCCGGCAGATCCTCTCGGCGAGTCCGCTGTCCGCGCGCGTCCGGCGGACGGCCATGGCGATCTTCCGGCGCATCATCCGGGTCGAGGCGCGCATCCACCGGATCCCGGAGCAGAGAGTGCGCCTGCATGAGATCGGCGCCGTGGATTCCATCATCGACATCGTCGGAACCGTCATCGGCCTCGACCGACTGCTCGACCTGGGCATATCCGCCGCCGCGGGTCGTCTGGTATGCTCCCCGCTGAACGTCGGCAGCGGCACGGTGCGTACCGAGCACGGTCTGCTGCCCGTCCCGGCACCGGCCACGGCCGCGCTGCTGAAGGGAGTGCCCATCTACTCGGCCGGGCCGCCCGGGGAGAGAGTCACACCGACGGGAGCGGCGATCGTTTCGTCGCTGGCCTCCGAATTCGGGCCGCCGCCCCCCATGATCATAGAGAAGATTGGATACGGGGCGGGCGCCCGGGATTTCGAGGATCAGCCGAATCTTCTTCGGGCCCTGGCCGGATCCAGCTGGCGTCCGAGCCGGAGGGGCTCCGGGCGGGTGGCCGTGATCGAGTGCACCATCGACGACATGAATCCGCAAGGATACGGGTATCTCATGGAGCGTCTCTTCGACTCCGGAGCGAAGGAGGTCTTCTACACGCCGGTCCAGATGAAGAAAGGACGCCCGGGCATCCTGGTGACCGTCATCTGCTCGCCCGGCCGGCTCAACGAGATGGCGCGCATCGTCTTCGAGGAGACGACGACGATAGGCATCCGGCACCGCACCACGGACCGCATCGAGCTGGAACGAGACACCAGGCAGGTGCGGACCCGGTTCGGCAAGGTACGCGTGAAGGTCTCGCGGCTCGACGGCCGGATGACACAGGTGCTACCCGAGTACGAGGACTGCCGCCGGCTGGCCGCGCGGCGCAAGGTGCCGCTCAAACAGGTGCAAGCCGCCGCCGTCATGGCCTTCGGGGAGGCCGGCCCGTGAAACGATTCTATGTCACGACCCCCATCTATTACGTCAACGACGTCCCTCATATCGGGCACACCTACACTACGGTCGTCGCCGACGTGTTGGCCCGGTACAAGCGGATGATGGGAAACGAGACGTATTTTCTGACCGGCACGGATGAACACGGACAGCACGTCGAGCGGTCCGCCCAGAAGCAGGGCATCCCCCCGATCGAGCTCGCCGACCGTGTCGTGGCCCGATACCTGCGGCTATGGAAAAGACTCGGGATCACCAACGATGACTTCATCCGGACGACCGACAGCCGGCACCACGACGGCGTGGTGCGGATTTTTCGACGGGTCCAGGAAAGCGGCGATATCTACCTGGGTGAATACGAGGGGATGTACTGCACGGGATGCGAGGCGTTCTTCCCGGACAACCAGATCGTCGACGGTCGATGCCCCGATCTCGGGCACCAGGTGGAAAGAGTCCGCGAGGCCTCGTACTTCTTCCGCCTCTCGAAGTACCAGGAACCTCTGCTGAAGTTTTACCGGGAGAACCCTACCTTCGTCCGGCCCGATTTCCGATTCAACGAAGTGCGCCGGTTCGTCGAGATGGGACTGCGGGATCTGTCGATATCGCGCACCTCGTTCACATGGTGGATCCCCTTCCCGGACGACCCGAAGCACATCTTCTACGTCTGGTTCGACGCTCTGTGCAACTACATCACCGCGCTCGGGTTCGGCGGAAACGACGATCTGTACCGCGCCTTCTGGCCGGCGGACGTCCACCTGCTGGGCAAGGATATCCTCCGGTTCCATGCCGTGTACTGGCCCGCTTTCCTCATGTCGGCGGGTCTCGAGCTCCCGAAGCTCGTCTTCGCGCATGGCTGGTGGCTGCGCTCGGAGGCCAAGATGTCGAAGTCCACCGGCAACATCGTCGATCCCTTGCCGCTGCTGGACGCCTTCGGCCCCGACGCCGTCCGGTACTTCCTGACGCGCGAGATGGCCCTCGGACAGGACGCGCAGTTTTCCGAGGAGGCCCTGGTCGACCGGCTCAACAACGACCTGGCGAACGATCTCGGCAACCTCGCCAGCCGGCTGCTCAAGATGCTCGAGGACTTCAATGCGAGCAAGATCCCGCGGCCGGCCCCCGACCCGGCGGATACC
>JBHHZN010000047.1:0-10450 GCA_046758155.1 Acidobacteriota bacterium
GAGGACTCTCCCCGCCAGGTCGTAGAAACCGTTGTGGCAGGCGCACCAGATGCGCTGGAGGTCGTCACGGTACTGCACGGTGCAGTTCAGGTGCGTGCAGGTCGCCGAGAACGCCTTGTAATGGTTATCGGCGGTGCGGATCAGGATGCCTGGCCGTCCCCCGAACCGGAAGATCTTTGCCTCGTTCGGCCGCAGCTCCGCAACGGTGGCGGCCACCACGCGTGATGTCTGTGATTCGGGGACGTCGGGCGGATAGATGTAGCGCGTGACCGGATACAGGATCGAGACACAGAGCGCTCCCACGGACGTGCCGAGAAACCACTGAAGGAATCCGCGGCGCGCGTGCGGCACGTCAGGAGCCACTGCCCGCGGCCTTCTTCTTCGGGTTCGGGTGCGCGATCTCGGCCAACCGCTCCTGGAAATTGAACTCCTTGTAGCCGGGGCTGTCCGGGTTGTGGCACTGGCGGCAGGTCTCCTCGGTGGGGATGACCAGGCCGGCCGCGACCGATTTCGCGCGATCCTTCATCACGGCCATCGTCCAGTAAGCCCCGCCGGGGCCGTGGCAGGATTCACACCCGACGCCGTCTTCCTTCCTGTATTTCCCGGTGAGCCGAGCCGGGGGAGCGTTGTAGCCGGTCACATGACAGCGCAGGCATTGCTCCGATGTCTGGGGATCGTCTATCCCTTTCTCGGCGGCGAACTTCTTGGCCTCCTCGCTGGCAAGCGTCGCGTACGCCTTCGCGTGCTTGGTCTGCGCCCATCTGGCGTACTGGGCGCCTTTGGCCTTGCTCATGTGGCACATCTTGCACTTGCCGACGCCGATGTAGGAGTGTTGCGCCACATCGGCGCCGAAGCCTTGGTTCGAGGAGAGCGCGGACAGGCAGAGGAACAGGAATGCCGCCGCGGTGAGCAACCGACTCGTCCGTTTCATCGCGCACCTCCGATGGTTTCCACCATCTAAGATGCAGTTTCCATGCCATCGCCCGGACACGGTGATGGTCCCCGAAGAAAACGGCCTCAGGACGGTCGCCCGGCCAGGAAAATGACGTGCCCGCGCACGCGACGGATCCCGTCCCTCGCATGGGTCTTCCCATGCGTGGGAAATCACCCGATGGTGGGTTGTCTCGCGCTGGTCGGGGCTCACCACGCGCTCGCACCCACGGCAGAGGCAGCCACCGCCGAGGGTCGCCTGACCTGGCTCACCCCGCGTGCGCTGAGACGGCGGCCGGGATCCGGGGGCCGACTCGCGCCTGTTCATCGGGCCGGTGAAGGTCCGTACGTGTCGTCCCTCAGCGCCTGCCCGAGAAGCACTTCGAAGGCTCGGATGACCGCCGGATCACTGTTCCTGACGACCCTGGCGAACCGCTCGAGGAGCCGGATCTGGCGCGGCGTGTACCTCTCGGGTTCCAGGTGGGGGCCGGGCCCGTCGCCGGTGTCGATCAGATCCATCAGGCAGCGTCCGCTCGAGCTCACAGGGCAGGGCAGCCCCCGGCGATCGGGCGGCGTCGGCCCGAGAAGATCCTCCAGGGACACGCGCAGTGCGGCCGCGATCTTCATCGCCATCCGGACGGTGGGATGGACACGACCGGTCTCGATCCGAGAAAGGTACGAAGGATCGATCCCGGCCCTTCTTGCCACCATCGCCTGGGAATGCCCGCGACGATGTCTCCACTTGGCAATCCTGTCGCCGATTTTCGGTTCCCTGGACTTGCGCCGCATGCCCGACCTCCATGCTGGATTTTTATGTCATTACTTTTTTTCTGTATTCTATTGCGATTTCATTCAGGCGTGCAATAGTGTTTTCATCCGAATGACAATGCGGTCGAGGTGAGGTCGTGGGTCACAGGAGGTACCCATGGCACCAACCAAGAGAGAAACAACCGAAGCTTCCCACCGTCGTGCAGGGAGCATGACGTGTAGGTTCGACAAGATCGAAAGCCCAGGCGTGTACGTCGAGGACCGGACGGGCGTGCTGCTGCGCATACCGGAGGACGCTCTTCTTCCGGGGCGCAGCCCGTCCATCGAGGTCCTGTCGAATGAACCTTGGTATGTGACGAAGATCTCCGACGATCCTTACATTCCCCTCACCAAGGCCCGCCTGCTCGCAGCGGATCTGGATCTCCAGGTCGGGTTCTAGATCCTGAGCGCTGGAGGTGAACCCTCCAGAAGGGCGTGGCGTGTTTCTCCCGCGACCTCCCTCGACCGTGCCGGACGATCGACTGGGCGCCGGATACTCTTCTTGCCGGTATCGCGTGTGTCGTTCAGCGCATCGCCGGATGCGGGAATTCACACGGCGGGGGCGACCCTCCGGCGTGGCCGGATCGCGGAGGAGAAGGCGGTGCACAGGGAGAGGGTCCTTCCATTCGGTGTCGCTCAGCCGCGGTTCCTTTCCGAGCTGGAGCGGATGCAACGGGCCGACCGGGAGCCGGCGCCGGGCATCGACGCGGATCCAGGCGGCTCGACGCCGATCCCGCCTCTCGATCTGCGCGCGGCGGTCCGACTGCTGCGCGAGCCCTCTCCATGCCCCGACGAGCTGCTCGATCGCGCGAGGCGCCTGACCGACGAGGTGTTCGGCCGGTCGATTCTCCTGTTCGCCCCATGCTACCTGTCCAGCTTCTGTGTCAACCATTGCCTGTACTGCGGCTTCCGGTTTCCGGCCGGAGGCAAGAGAAGGTTCCTGTCACCCGATGAGGCGATGGATCAGATCCGGTTCCTGGCCGGGCGGGGCATGAGACGCATCCTGCTGGTAACCGGCGAATATCCGCGCCTGGTCACAGCCGAATACCTCGCCGGAATCATCGCGCGGGGGCGAACGCTCGGCCTCGAGCTGAGCGTGGAGGTCGCGCCGGGACCGACCCGGTTCTACCGGCGGTTGGTGCGAGCGGGGGCGGAGGGCGTCGTCTGCTACCAGGAGGTGTACGACCGGCGCGAGTACGCCCTGCTGCATCCGCGCGGCCCCAAGAGCCGCTTCGCCTTCCGTCTCGGCGCCCTCGAGAGGGCGGGAGCCGCCGGGATGAAGCGGCTGGGTCTGGGCGTTCTCCTGGGGATGAGCGCCGACCCTGTCCGGCAGGTTGTGAGCCTGATCGCCCACGTCCGTTTCCTGGCGAGATTGTTCCCGGCGGCTCACATCACGGTGAGTCTGCCGCGGCTCCGGCCGGCTGTCGCCTCCTTCGAGCCGGCGGCTGTCGTCGATGATGAGACGCTGCTGAGGTTCTTCTGTGTGCTCCGGCTGGCTCTGCCCCGGGCGGGCCTGGTGCTGTCGACGCGCGAGAGCGCGGGAATGCGCCGGCGGCTCCTGCAGGCCGGCATCACGCAAATGAGCGCGGGAAGCGTCACGGTGCCGGGGGGCTACGGGGCGCCGGGCGATGACCTCGGCCAATTCGCGATCGCCGATCGTCGGTCCATCCCCGAGGTCGTGGCCGATCTGGAGGCTCGAGGCTACGCGGTACGCTGGACCCTGCGGTCGCGATCTACTCGCCTGTGCCGAGGGCGCGATCGAGGTTGAAAGCGGCGCTGATCAGGGCCAGGTGGGTGAATCCCTGGGGGAAATTGCCCAGCGCCTCGCCGCGCGGGCCGGTCTCCTCGGCATAGAGACCGAGGTGATTGGCGTAGCCGAGCATCTGTTCGAACATGAGCCGCGCCCTCTCGAGCTGCTTGCGGTCGGTCCTGCCGGCGCGTGTGAGCGCCTCCACGAGCCAGAAGGTGCAGATGTTGAACGTGCCTTCCTCGCCGCTGAGGCCGTCGATGGCATCCCTGATGTTGTATCGATAGACGAGGCTGTTGGAGACGAGTCCGCCCTCGTGGGGCGAGCGCAGCGTCGCTTCGAGGGTCTTGAGGTGCCTCGGGTCGGTCGGGGAGAGGAAGAAGACCAGGGACATCACGAGGTTGGCTGCGTCCAGTGATTCGCTGCCGTAGTGCTGGACGAAGGCCTGGCGCTTCCGGTTCCAGCCCTTCGACATGATCTCCTCGTAGATCCGGTCGCGCGTCTTGAGCCATTTCTCCCGGTCGGCGGGGAAGGATCGCTTCTCCGCGAGACGCAGCGCGCGATCCAGGGCAACCCAGCACATCAGGCGCGAGTAGACGAACTTCTGGGGTCCGCCGCGGACCTCCCATATGCCTTCGTCCTCGCGCTGCCAGTTGTCGACGACCCAGTTGGTCAGCCGGCGCAGGTGCGTCCACAGATCGTAGGCGATGGGTGAGCCGTACTTGTTGTACAGGTACACCGAGTCCATCAGCTCGCCGTAAATGTCGAGCTGCAACTGGCCGTAGGCACCGTTGCCGATTCGCACGGGCCGGGATCCCTTGTATCCGGAGAGGTGACCCAGGGTCTCTTCGGTCAGTTCGTGCCGGCCGTCGATGCCGTACATGATCTGCAGGGATCCGTCCTTGCCCAGCTCATGACAGCGGGCATCGAGCCATTTCATGAACTGCCCCGCCTCCTCCGTGAACCCTATGCGCAGCAGCCCGTAGAGCGTGAAGGCGGCGTCGCGGATCCAGGTGTAACGGTAATCCCAGTTTCGCCCGCCCCCCAGCCCTTCCGGCAGGCTGCATGTGGGGGCGGCCACGATCGCTCCGGTGGGTTCGTACGTGAGGAGCTTCAGCGCAAGGGCCGATCGGTAGAGCATTTCGCGCCAGCGGCCGCGGTACGTGCAATGCCTGAGCCACCGTCGCCAGTAATCCACGGTGGCGTTGAGCAGAGATTCCGTCCGATCGGTCGGCAGGAGCGCTCCCGCGCCCGCGCTGCTGGGAACCGGCCCGCAGATGAAGCACGCGGTCTCCCCCTCGCGCAGGACGAAATCCGCGATGACGCCTTTGCCCTCGATGGTCAGGTCGCGGTTCGAGGCGAGCCCGAGGCTCTGCGACGGCGCATCGAAGCGGGCGCCCGCTCTCGACAGGGTGACCTTGTGCTCGTCCCGCGCGTAGTTGAAGGCGGGAAAGCACTCCATGCGAAACGCGAGGCATCCCCGCACGCCGTGCACGCACCGGATGATCTGGTGCCTGCCGGGATCGTCCGCCCGCAGGCCGACCGGCATGAAGTTGGTCACCTCGGCGACGCCATCGGACGAGAGGAACCGGGTGATCAGGACGTTGGTGTCCGGCCAGTAGAACTGCCGGTAGGTGATGTCATCCTGCTTGGGGGCGATCTTGAAATGTCCCCCCTTGGCGTCGTCGAGAATGGCCCCGAAGACGCTGGGGGAGTCGAAGTTCGGCGAGCAGAACCAGTCGATGGAGCCGTTCTCTCCCACGAGGGCGACGGTATGCAGGTTGCCTATGAGACCGTATTTTTCGATCGGCAGATACGACATGCGCGTGCTCCTCGGCTGTCGGGGATCGTTCCTGCTTGCAGGGGCGCATCGGGGGCCGTCCGGGCGGTCGTCCCCGTCCCCGGCTGGGTTCACCTTGACACAATCACGGTGTCGCTGGCCAGGGGGGGTCGGTTCGCCTGCATGGCGTGCCCGGCTGCGCGGCGACGCCTCCTGCGGCCCGCTCCGTGGCGGGCCACGGGGCCTGGCTTCGCGATCGGTCGCGGTGGTCCGGTCGCGCACGGGCGATCCCTCGCCCCGGGGTCGCTCCCGCGGCGATGGGTGCAGCCGCTCGCGAGGCGTTTCTGCGGTCGTCTCGGTCTTCGCTGGAACTCCGCTTTCGTGCTCTCGCCCGACGTCACAGCCTCGCCGGCGGGGACTCGTGTGCGCCGCTTCGCTGAGGGGGCTCGGGGATCTGCGTTGCCGGAAGTCGGGGCAGGCGAGCGCGGTAGGTAAGTTGACTTCGTCTCTGGCGTCAGTAACGATACTTGCATGGGGTTAATTTGCATCGAGTCGCGCGTCCGGCCAGGCAGGGGCGGTGTGACCCGTCAAGGTGTCGGCCGTGATGGGGTCGGTTCGGTGCGTCCAGATGGAGGGGAATCGTGACCGATCCCGGCAGGCCGCTCACGGCGATGATGGACGGCAACGAGGCGGCCGCCTCCATCGCCCATCGGACCAATGAAGTCTGTGCCATCTACCCGATCACGCCGTCGTCTCCCATGGGGGAGCTCGCCGACGAGTGGTCCGCGCGGGGCCGTCGCAACATCTGGGGCAGCGTCCCGCAAGTCGTGGAGATGCAGTCGGAAGGAGGGGCCGCCGGCGCCATGCACGGCGCCACGCAGGCCGGTGCCCTGACGACCACTTTCACGGCTTCGCAGGGCCTGCTCCTGATGATACCCAACATGTACAAGATGGCGGGGGAGCTTTCCGCGTCCTGCATGCACGTGGCCTCCCGCTCGGTCGCCACCCATGCCCTGTCGATCTTCGGGGATCACTCCGATGTGATGGCCTGCCGTCAGACCGGCTATGCCATGCTGGCGTCGGGCTCGGTGCAGGAGGTCCACGACTTCGCGGCCATCGCGCAGGCGGCGACGCTGCGCGCCCGCGTTCCGTTTCTTCATTTCTTCGATGGATTCCGGACCTCGCACGAGATCGCGAAGATCACCATGATCACCGATGACACCTTGCGGGCGCTGATTCCTGACGCCCTGGTCGAGGCCCACAGACGCCGTGCCCTGACGCCGGATCGGCCGGTCCTGCGCGGAACGGCCCAGAACCCCGACACGTACTTCCAGGCTCGCGAGGCGGTCAATCCGACGTACCTGGCCGTCGCCGGCCTGGTTCAAGAGACGATGGATGCGCTCGCGGAGCGGACCGGCCGCCGGTACCACCTGTTCGACTACGTCGGCCATCCGGAGGCCGAGGACGTCATCATCCTGATGGGCTCCGGAGCCGAAGTGGTTCACGAGACGGTCGAGCACATGGTCGGGGCGGGTGCCCGGGTCGGCGTGATCAAGGTCCGTCTGTACCGTCCGTTCGATGCGGAGGCGCTTTCTCGCGCTCTGCCGGCGACGGCCCGCCGTGTCGCCGTGCTGGACCGGACGAAGGAGCCGGGAAGCGTGGGGGAGCCGCTGTACCTCGACGTGGTCGCCGCCTTGAGCGAGGCGCGCGCGGAGGGATCGGCGCCGCGCATCGTGGGCGGCCGCTACGGCCTCGCCTCCAAGGAATTCAACCCGGCGATGGTCAAGGCGGTGTTCGACGAGATCGCCTCGCCCGAGCCGCGCAACCATTTCACCGTCGGCATCGTCGACGACGTCACCCACACGTCGTTGGCGTACGACGCCGGCATGGACATCGAGACGGACGACACGGTCCGAGCCGTTTTCTTCGGTCTTGGTTCCGACGGGACGGTGAGCGCCAACAAGAACTCCATCAAGATCATCGGAGAACACACCGATTCGTTCGCGCAGGGCTACTTCGTCTATGATTCCAGGAAGGCCGGGGCGGTGACGATCTCGCATCTTCGTTTCGGCCCGCGGCCGATTCGCTCCGCCTACCTGATCCGGGAAGCCGGCTTCATCGGCTGCCACCAGTTCCAGTTCCTGGACACGCACGATATGCTCGAGCTGG
Source organism: Acidobacteriota bacterium (assembly GCA_046758155.1). Classification (GTDB taxonomy): domain Bacteria; phylum Acidobacteriota; class Polarisedimenticolia; order JACPZX01; family DASXTC01; genus JBHHZN01. The sequence continues at coordinate 7,434 of JBHHZN010000047.1, forward strand.
CGGCTCCCGGCGGGGTTTTCCTGCTGAACGCGCCCTTCGCGCCGGGGGAGGTCTGGGACCGACTTCCTCGCGAGGTCCAGGAACAGATTCTCGAGAAGAAGCTGCGCTTCCACGTCATCGACGCCTACCGCGTGGCGCGGGAAAACGGTCTGGGCGGCCGGATCAACACCATCATGCAGGCCTGCTTTTTCTCTCTCACGGGAGTGCTCCCGCGGGAGCAGGCGACGGCGGCCATCAAGGATGCGATCGAGAAAACTTACGGCCGCAAGGGCAAGGAGCTGGTCGAGCGCAACAACGCCGCCGTGGACCAGGCGCTTGCGAACCTGCACGAGGTCCGCGTTCCCGGAAAGCTCACCGCGACGCACGGGCGTCCCCCGATCGTCCCGGACGCGGCGCCCGATTTCGTCAAGAAAGTGACCGCGGTGATGATGGCCGGCAAGGGGGATCTCCTGCCGGTGAGCGCCTTTCCCGCCGACGGGACCTGGGTCGTGGGATCCTCCCGCTGGGAAAAGCGCAACATCGCCCAGGAGATCCCGATCTGTGAGCCCGACATCTGTATCCAGTGCAACAAGTGCGCGCTGGTCTGCCCGCACGCCGCCATCAGGGCGAAGGTGTACGATGCCGGCTTGCTCGAGGCCGCGCCCGCCGGCTTCCTGTCATCGAGCTACCGCGGGTCGGATTTCCGTGGAGATCGGTACACTCTGCAGGTGGCGCCGGAGGACTGCACGGGATGCCATCTGTGCGTGCAGGTATGTCCCGCGAAGGACAAGGGCGAGCCGCGCCGCAAGGCGATCAACATGAGGCCGCAGCGGCCGCTGCGCGAGAAGGAGAAGGCCAACTACGCCTTTTTCCTCGATCTGCCGGAGGCCGACCGGAGCCGGGTCAAAAGAGACAACAAGGGTTCCCAGTTCCTGCAGCCGCTGTTCGAATCCTCCGGAGCCTGCGCCGGATGCGGCGAAACGCCGTACATCAAGCTGGTCACGCAGCTTTTCGGCGATCGGGTATTGATCGCCAACGCCACCGGGTGTTCCTCGATCTATGGCGGGAACCTTCCCACGACCCCCTATGGCACCAACGAGGCCGGACGTGGTCCCGCCTGGTCGAACTCGTTGTTCGAGGACAACGCCGAGTTCGGCCTCGGCTTCCGGCTGGCGGTGGACGGGCTGGCGCGCCAGGCGCGCGATCTGGTCCGGCAACTCGGCGGGTGCCTCGGCGATTCCCTCGTCGCGGAGCTGCTGGAGGCCGGTTCCCACCGGGAGGAGCCCGACATCGAGGCCCAGCGCCGGCGCGTGGCGATCCTTCGCGAGCGGCTCGCCGGTGTCGCGCAACCGCAGGCGCGGCGTCTGGATCTTCTGGCCGACTATCTCGTGCGCAAGAGCGTCTGGTTGATCGGCGGCGACGGATGGGCCTTCGACATCGGCTATGGCGGGCTGGACCATGTCCTCTCGATGGACCGCGACGTCAATATCCTGGTTCTCGACACCGAGGTGTACTCGAACACCGGCGGGCAGCAGTCGAAGGCCACGCCGCTGGGAGCTTCGGCCAAGTTCGCCGTCGCCGGCAAGGAGAACCCCAAGAAGGATCTGGGTCTCATGGCCATGAGCTACGGGCACGTTTACGTGGCGAGCATCGCCTTGGGGGCGAAGGATCAGCAAACCGTCCAGGCGTTCCTGGAGGCGGACTCCTATCAAGGTCCGTCCCTCATCATCGCGTACGCGCACTGCATCGCTCACGGATACGACATGCGGTTCGGAGCCGAGCAGCAAAAGCGCGCCGTGGATGCCGGTGTCTGGCCGCTTTATCGTTTCGATCCCCGCCGCGTGGCGCGAGGGCAGCCGCCCTTGAAGCTGGACATGGGCCCTCCGCGTATCCCGGCCAACGAGTACATGCGCCACGAGGCGCGGTTCCGCATGGTGGAGAAGCTCGACCCCGGGCGGTTCCGGCGGCTGCTCACCGCGGCACAGCGCACGGCGCAGAGGCGCGCCGACATCTACCGGCAACTGGCCGGCGTGACCCTTCTCGACGAGGGGGCCTTGGATCTGTCCGGCACGACGGATTGAGGAGGAGGCATGGACCTCTCGACCACCTACCTGGGCCTGAAGCTCCCCCACCCGTTCATGCCGGGAGCGTCTCCCCTCGTGGACGATCTCGCGACTGTCCGGCGCCTGGAAGACGCCGGGGCGGCGGCGATCACGATGCACTCCCTGTTCGAGGAGCAGATCCGGGCGGAGGAACTGACCATCACCCGTTCCGTGGAAACTCACGGCGAATCGTTCGCCGAGGCATCCTCCTATCTGTCGATGCCCCCTGATTTCACCTTCGGGCCCGACGAGTACCTGGAGCAGATCCGGAGGATCAAGGCCGCGGTATCGGTGCCGGTCGTCGCTTCGCTCAACGGCGTGACCCGAGGCGGATGGCTCGAGCACGCGCGCCTGATGGAGCAGGCCGGAGCGGATGCCATCGAGCTCAACGTCTTCGAGCTGGTCACCGACCCGGCGGTGAGCGGGCAGGCCGTCGAGGAACGGCTCGTCGGGATGCTGGCCGCGGTCAAGAAGATGTCGAGCATCCCGGTGTCGGTGAAGCTCTCGCCGTTTTACTCGTCGCTGGCCCATGTCGCCGCCCGCCTCGACGAGGCCGGGGCCGACGGGTTGGTGCTGTTCAACCGCTTCTACCAGCCCGACCTGGATATCGAGGATCTGCAGCTTGTCCGATCGCTCGAGCCCTCGACCTCCGCGGAATTGAATCTGCGCCTGCGGTGGCTGGCCATCCTCTCGGGACGTATCCGGGCCAGCCTCGCCGTGACCGGCGGTGTCCACGGCGTGGCCGATGCGGTCAAGACGATCATGAGCGGCGCCCACGCCGTGCAGATGGTCTCCGTCCTGCTGCGGCAGGGACCGGAGCACCTCACGGTGATACGCGACGGGGTGGCTACATGGCTGGAGGAACACGGCTACAATTGTCTGGAGCAGATGCAGGGGAGCATGAGCCTGGAGCGGTGCCCCGACCCGTCCGCCTTC
>JBHHZN010000048.1:0-10427 GCA_046758155.1 Acidobacteriota bacterium
CGCGTCTCTGCGGTTGTCTCGGTCTTCGATACAACTCACCTCTTGTGCTCGCGCGCGACGCCGCCACGCCGCGCGCGGGGGGTCGTTCGCGGCGCTGCGCTGGAGCGGCCTCGCGACATCGGCCGCGGCCTGTCTCCTGTTCGTCTGGGTGCAGTCGCTTGCGCCTCTTCGCTGGCGGGGCTCGGCCCCGCCGTGCGCTCGCCATCCGGTCTTTCCTGTGGCTGCGCCTCGACGCCTCTTGCCGGCGTGCGTGCTCGGCTCGCGCAGCGGCGGCGCTTCGCCGGTCGTCGATGCCGGCGGCGTCGATCCGTTCAGCGCGGCGCGGGAGGTGGGAGTGGAGCTAAAAGAGGACGGCGGATTCCTCTTTCTGGAAATGCCAATGGTACGTGAAGAGGGCCGTCTTGACGGGGACGGTGTAGTCGGCGGTGATGGTCAGCCGGGAGGACGAGCGCTTGATGGTGACGTCTTCCCGGGTGATCGGTAGCTCGAGTTCGTTGGCTTTGTTCAACAGTTCCGCCATGATGGTCGTGGCGGGTTTTCTGGAGCCCGCGTACTGGGCCTGTGTCCGCATCGCGCTCTCGAAGTCGTACGAGGCCACATAAACAGGAACGAACTTGAAGCCCAGGTAGCAGAGCAATATCAGAAACGCTAGCGAGAAGAAGACCTGCGCTTTGATCTCCCCGCGCTCGCGCGCGCCGCGTGTCGCCATCGGGTGGTGCTCCAAGGGATGAAAGCTCCTCGGCGTGAATATGCGGCCGGCATGGGACCCGGTCAAGGGGGCCGGGCACGGGCATGGTGTCGGCGTTGTCGGGATTCAGCGGATGGGGTGGAAAATGCGGTCCCACCGGGTCTGCGCCAGGAATCCGGTCATCCCCGAGGAGGCGGCGGAAGCCCCCCCTTCCTGGGTCCCCGAGGGTCTGAGGGACCAGTAGACGTACAGCGCGCGGCCCTTGATCTGATCCCTCGAGACGAATCCCCATTCCCGGCTGTCGGCAGAGTTATCACGGTTGTCGCCCATGACGAAGAAGTGTCCGGGAGGCACCTTCACCGCGGGGAGAAAGTCGCGGTCGGGGATGATCGTCTTGTCAACGTGCTGGATGTACGGCTCGTCGAGAGGCTTCCCGTTGATGAGGAGACGCTTATCTTCCACCTTGATCACGTCCCCCGGCAGGCCCATGACGCGTTTGACGTAGTACTTCTCGGGTTCACGCTCGAACTTGAAGACCACGACATCGAGCCGCTTGACCTTGCGTATCGGCAGGATCCCCCCCTCGAAGTCCAACCGTGGTCCCAGGCTGAACTTGTCGACGATGACGTGATCGCCCACCATCAGGCTGGTCTCCATGGAAGGCGTCGGGATCTGGAAGGCCTCGAACAGGAAGGTGCGCACGAAGAGCGAGAGGATCACGGCGATGATCGCCGCTTCGAAGTAGTCTCGCAACGTGCTCTTCTTCCTCATCGGCTCAGATCCTCAAGATCGCGAGGAAGGCTTCCTGGGGGATATCGACGCGCCCGACGCGCTTCATCCTCTTCTTGCCTTCCTTTTGTCTCTCGAGCAGCTTGCGCTTTCGCGTGATGTCGCCTCCGTAGCATTTCGCCAGGACGTTCTTGCGCAGCGGCTTGACCGACTCCCGCGCGATGATCCGGCTTCCGACGGACGCCTGGATAACCACCTCGAAAAGCTGACGCGGGATGACCTCGCGCATCTTCGATACCAGGGCCCGTCCTCGAGCGTACGCCTTGTCCTTGTGGACGATGAGCGACAGGGCGTCGATCGGTTCGTCGTTGACGAGAATGTCCAGCTTCACCAGATCGCCCTCCCGGTAACCGGAAAGATGATAGTCGAGGCTCGCGTACCCGCGGCTGACGGATTTCAGCTTATCGTAAAAATCCAGAACGATCTCGTTGAGCGGGAGCTGATAGGTGAGCAGAACCCGTGCCGGCGTCAGGTATTTTATTTCCTTCTGGACCCCGCGCCGCTCCTCCGCCAGCCTGAAGATCGATCCGATGTAAGCGGGAGGCATGATGATGAGCGCCGTGATGATCGGCTCCTCGATCGACGCGATCTTCTGCACCGGCGGCATGCGCGTCGGATTCGAGATCTCGACCACCTCGCCGTCTTTCGTCATCACGTGGTAGCCCACTCCCGGGGCGGTCGTGAGCAGGTCCAGGTGGAACTCCCGCTCGAGACGCGCCTGGATGATCTCCATGTGCAGGAGGCCGAGGAACCCGCACCGAAACCCGAAGCCGAGGGCGGTGGAGCTTTCGGCCTCGAAGAAGAACGAGGAATCGTTCAACCGCAACTTTTCGAGAGCATCGCGCAGGCTCTCGTAGTTCGTATCGTCGATCGGGTACAGGCCGGCGAAAACCATCGGCTTGACCCGCCGGAATCCGGAAAGGGGCTGCGCGGTGGGGCGGCGGTTTTCCGTGAGTGTGTCACCGATCTGGCAGTCGGCGATATTCTTGATTCCGGCGATGATGTAGCCGACCTCCCCGGCCGACAGGTGGCCCGTCCGTTTCATCTTCGGCGTGTAGATGCCCACCTCCTCGGCCTCGTACGTCCGACCGCTCGCCATCAACCGGATGCGCATCCGTTCCGTGAGCGAGCCCTCGACGATGCGCAGCAGCACGATGGCTCCCCGGTAGGGATCGTACCAGGAATCGAAGATCAGGGCCTTGAGGGGCGCATCGGAGGCGGCTCGCGGCGCCGGGACCCGCTCGATGACGGCTTCGAGGATCTCGTCGATGCCGGTGCCGTGCTTGGCCGAGGCGAGCAGACAGTGACCGGCGTCGAGGCCGACGATGTCACGGATCTGGTCGCGCACGCGTTCGGGCTCGGCGCTCTGCACGTCGATCTTGTTGATGACCGGGATGATGGCCAGGTCGTTCTCGAGCGCCATGTAGGCGTTGGCGAGTGTCTGCGCCTCGACGCCCTGGGTGGCGTCCACGACCAGGATGGCCCCCTCGCAGGCCGACAGGCTCCGGCTGACCTCATAGGAGAAATCCACGTGCCCGGGGGTGTCGATGAGGTTGAAGAGGTACTCCTCGCCGGCTCGCGAGCGGTACTTCAAAGCAACGGCATGAGCCTTGATGGTGATGCCCCGCTCGCGTTCGAGGTCCATGTCGTCGAGCACCTGGTTCTCCATTTCTCGTGCTGTCAAGGCGCCTGTTCGCTCCAGGATCCGATCGGCGAGGGTGGATTTGCCGTGATCGATGTGAGCGATGATGGAAAAATTACGGATCCATTCTGGATGCATCGGTCGACTAGTCCTCGTTGGGGCGAGGTGGCGAGTATACCGCACTGGCTGACCGAGACATCGCGCCGCGCTGGAAATGTCCTGTGATCTGCGCCGCCGGGCAAGGACATTCCGGCCGCCGCGACGCGGCTCGTGTACGGACAAGCGCGACAGGCGGCCCTTTCGCATCGGACCACCCAGACAGGCGGAGGATTCGTCCCCGCGGGAAACGCCCGCCGCGCCCTTCCCGTCGCAGGCCGTCAGCCGGCGGGGGGGAAGCATGCACGGCGGCGCCGCGCGATCGAGATCGGGCCTGGCCGCAGGTCATCGGATAGTCGCCTCCCTCGGACGTCACAGGCGTGCCGACGGGTCGGCGTTGAGCGTGAGGTCCGCCCTGCGGCCGGCCTCCAGGTGCCGGAACCCCGCCGACGCGATCATCGCCGCGTTGTCGGTCGTGAGGATCGGGCTCGGGCAGTAAACCGGAAGACCGAGGCGGTCGCCGGCCCGGCGCATCATCTCCCGCAGGCGGTTGTTGCAGGCGACACCCCCGCTGAGCCCGATGGCGCGGGCGGCGTGAAGCCGGACCGCCTTCACGGTCCGATCGACCAGGTATCGCACCACCGTCTCCTGGAACGAGGCCACCAGATCCAGGATCTGTGATGGGACCTCCTCGAGGGCGGGAGTCGAGGGATCCGTGCCCCCGGTCGAGGTGAGATCGGTGGTGCCGGGATCAGCCCGATCCGCCGTTCTCGATCCGCACGAGACGGGATGGATCGCGTGTTCCTGCACGTAGCGCAGGACGGCCGTCTTCATCCCACTGAAGGAGAAATCGAGCGAGCCGTCGCTCATGCGGGGGCGGCTGAACCGGACGGAGGCCGGATCACCGTCCCGGGCCAGCCGATCGATGATCGGCCCGCCCGGATAGCCCAGCCCGAGCAGCTTGGCCACCTTGTCGAACGCCTCTCCGGCGGCATCGTCCCGGGTGTGCGCCAGGCCGCGGTATCGGCCTTCGCCTTGCATCAGGTACAGCGACGTGTCGCCTCCGGAGACCATCAAGACGACCGCGGGACAGGGGATCGCGCCGTTTTCGATGAACAACGATCGGATGTGCCCCTCGTGGTGATTGACCGCCGCCAGCGGCAGATCCCGTGCCATCGCGAGCGCCTTCGCCACAGAGATGCCGACCAGCAGGGAGCCCACCAGGCCGGGGCCGTACGTCACGGCGATGCCGCCGAGATCGTCGAGATGGACCCCCGCGCCCGAAAGGGCGTCCTCGATCACGGTACCGATCGCCAGCAAGTGCTGCCGTGAGGCGAGCTCCGGCACGACGCCTCCATAGCGCCTGTGCACGGGGACCTGTGACGCGACGATGTTCGAGAGCACGTCACGCGGCCCTCGCAGGACCGCGGCCGCCGTCTCGTCGCACGAGGTCTCGATGCCGAGGATCAGATCCGAGCGAAGTGCGGACAGCATGACGAGAGGATACCACCCGCGGCATCGGCCGCGGCCGGATTCAGTCCCCCTTCATGCGCAGGTGGGCCAGGTTGTCGAGCAAGGGGGGGGTGGCGACGCCTTTGTCGGTGATGATGGCCGCGATGTAGCGATGCGGGGTGACGTCGAACGCCGGGTGGGCCGCGGGGACGCCATCGGGCGCGATCGATTGGTCACGGAAATGCGTGACTTCTCGTTCGTCGCGCTGCTCGATCGGAATGCCCTCACCCGAGCGAGTCTCGAAATCCACCGTGGAGAGCGGCGCCGCGACGTAGAACGGGATCCGGTTCTCGTGGGCCAGCACGGCGATGCTGTACGTGCCGATCTTGTTGGCCGTGTCTCCGTTGGCGGCTATCCGGTCGGCTCCGACGATCACCGCCCCGACGGCGCCGCGGCTCATGAAATGCCCCGCCATGTTGTCCGTGATGATCGTCACGGGGATACCGTCCTTGGCCAGCTCCCAGGCCGTCAGGCGCGCCCCCTGCAGAAACGGGCGGGTCTCGTCGGCCAGCACGTGGATTCTCTTGCCTTGCTCGACGGCGGCGCGAATCACGCCCAGGGCGGTGCCGTACCCGGCCGTGGCCAGGGCGCCGGCGTTGCAGTGCGTCAAGACGCTGGCCTCATCGGGCAGCAGGCTCGCGCCGAAACGACCCATGCGGCGGTTTGCCTCCTCGTCCTGTCGCCGTATCGCCTCGGCCTCCCGCACGAGACGGGACACGATCCGATCGACCGGCTCTTCACGGGCCGCGCGGTGGATCCTCTTCATCCGATCGATGGCCCAGAAAAGATTGACCGCCGTGGGACGCGTCGCGGCCATCAGCTCGCAGGCCTGCTCGATGCGCCGGTGGAACTCATCGGCCGGCATCGATTCCGCCTTGACCGCGGCCAGGGCCACCCCCATGGCCGCCGCGACGCCGATCGCCGGCGCGCCGCGAATGACCATGTCCCGGATCGCTTCCGCCACCTGCTCGGCGGACTGCAACGTGCGGTAGACCTCCCGGTCGGGCAGGAGTCTCTGATCCACCATCACGACGCCCGCATCGGTCCAGGCCACCGTGCGGAAGGGTTCTTCGCGCAAGTCGTTCATAAACAGCATGATATAATGCTCGTGCCATGCCTGACAATCACGATGAGGGGCGAGACCGGCGCAAGGCTGCCAACGGGCCGTTCTCGACCGATCCGGAGCTGGAACCCGAACCGCTGTACGGACCGGAATCCACCCGGGAGATCGACTACGAGCGGGAGATCGGCTACCCGGGCGAGCCGCCTTTCACGCGCGGGATCCAGCCGACGATGTATCGCGGGCGGTACTGGACGATGCGCCAGTACGCCGGGTTCGGAACGGCCGCGCAGACCAACGCCCGCTTCAGGTACCTGCTCGAGCAGGGCCAAACGGGTCTCTCGGTGGCCTTCGATCTTCCCACCCAGATGGGATACGACTCCGACGATCCGATGGCGCAAGGGGAGGTCGGCCGTTCGGGCGTGGCGATCGATTCGCTCGATGATATGCAGGCATTGCTGGAGGGGGTGCCGCTGGAGAAGGTGTCGACCTCGATGACGATCAATGCGACGGCGGCTACCTTGTTGTGTCTTTACATGGCGGTGGCGCGCCGGCAGGGTGTCCCCTTCGCGTCGCTGTCGGGGACGATTCAAAACGACATCCTCAAGGAGTACGCCGCGCGCGGCACCTATATCTACCCGCCACGGCCCTCGATGCGGCTCGTGACCGATTCGTTCGCCTTCTGCACCCAGCGGCTTGAACGGTGGAATCCCATCTCTGTTTCCGGCTACCACATGCGCGAGGCGGGATGCACCGCCGTGCAGGAGGTCGCCTTCACGCTGGCGAACGGCCTGGCTTACCTGGAGGCGGGCCGTGCGGCCGGTGTCTCGCCTGACGTGCTCGCGCCGCGCATGTCGTTTTTTTTCAACACGCACTCGAACCTGTTCGAGGAAGTCGCGAAGTTCCGCGCGGCCCGCAGGCTCTGGGCACGGCTCCTGAAGGAGCGCTTCGCGCTGACTCGGCCGCGTGCGTTGATGCTGAGGTTCCACGCCCAGACGGCCGGATCTTCCCTCACGGCCCAGCAGCCGGAGAACAACATCGTCCGCGTGGCCATCCAGACTCTGGCGGCCGTGCTGGGCGGCACACAGTCGCTGCACACCAACTCGATGGACGAGGCGCTGTCGCTGCCGACGCAGAGGTCCGCCACGATCGCCCTGCGCACCCAGCAGATCGTGGCCGAGGAATCAGGCGTGGCGAACACCATCGACCCGGTCGCTGGGTCGTATTTCATCGAGGCGCTCACCTCGCGCATCGAGTCGAAGGCCCGCCGGGCCATCGAGACGATCGACAAGCAAGGCGGGGCCGTGAGGGCCGTCGAGAGCGGCTACATCCAGCGGCAGATCCAGGAGGCGGCGTATCGGTACCAGGTCGAGATCGAGCAGGGTCGCCGCGTCGTCGTCGGCGTCAACCGTTTCCGCGAGGAGCGGGACGGCAAGATACCCACGCACCGGCATGATCCCGATCGCGAGCGGGACCAGGTGCGCCGGGTCCGGGAGCTGCGCCGCCGGCGGGATGCTTCCCGGTGCCGCGCGGCGCTCGAGCGACTGGAACGCGTCGCGCGGACCGATGAGAACCTCCTGCCCGTCATCCTCGAGGCCGTCGAATCCCTCGCCACCGTCGGCGAGATCGCGGGCCGCCTGCGCCGGGTGTTCGGAGCCCACGACCGGGCATGACCAGCGAGGGGCGACCCGGAGGCCCGCAGGTGGTAATGTGACGCCATCATGTCGCCCGATGCCAGCCTCAGCACCGATCATCTTCTGGATGTCCGGGGATTGCGCGCGTATTTCTTCACTCCTTCGGGCGTGGTGAAGGCCGTCGACGACGTCTCTTTCCGGATCGCCGCGGGCGAGGTGCTCGGCCTGGTGGGGGAATCGGGATGCGGCAAGAGCATCACGTCGCTGTCGCTGATGCGCCTGGTGCCGGCTCCGGGCCGGATCGTCGGTGGCGAGATCCTGTTCGAGGGCAAGGACCTGCTCACTCTTCCGGAATCCGGGATGCGCGCCCTGCGCGGCTCGCGCATGGGGATGGTTTTCCAGGAGCCCGCCAGCGCCCTGAACCCCGTCTTCACGATCGGCTATCAGGTAGGTGAGTCCTTGATGATCCACCGGGGGCTGACGCGCAAGCAGGCGATGAAGGAGGCGGAAGGGATGCTCGAGGAGGTCGCCATCCCGGATCCGGGCCGCCGGGTCCGTGAATACCCTCACCAGCTCTCGGGAGGCATGAGGCAAAGGGTCATGATCGCCATGGCCCTCATCTGCAAACCGAGCCTGCTGATAGCCGACGAGCCGACCACCGCCCTGGATGTCACCATCCAGGCTCAGATCCTGGACCTGCTGCGACGTCTGCGGGAAAAGTACAGTCTCACCGTCCTGCTGATCTCGCACGACCTGGGTGTCGTCGCGCAGATGGCGGATCGGGTGGCGGTGATGTACGCGGGCAAGATCGTGGAGGAGGCCGGCGTGGACGATCTGTTCCGTTCCCCCCTGCATCCGTACACCGTCGGCCTGATGAAGTCGATCCCGGGCAACGGCCCGGGTGGGGCCGCGGCGCCCGGCCGGAAGTTGTACGCGATCGAGGGGATGGTGCCCGATCTGCGGCACCTGCCTCGCGGCTGTTCCTTCAACCCGCGCTGTTGTGACGTGATGCCTCGGTGTCATGATGTCCACCCGGCCCTGGTGCGACCCGCCGTCGGGACCGGCGGCGCCTCGAGGCCGCGCCGCGTGTCATGCTTCAAGTACGAACCGGAACCCGATCCCGCTCCGCCCGTCGAGGGACGCGGCTGGAACGCGGCCTCGGGACGCTGAGGAGACAGTGCCGGATCTGCTGGCGGTGCGAGGCATCAAGAAGCACTTCCCCATCTACAAGGGGGTTTTCGGCCGCGTGACCGGACACGTCCGTGCGGTCGACGGCGTTGACCTGGACCTGTCGGCAGGCAAGACGCTCGGCCTGGTGGGGGAATCAGGCTCTGGCAAGACGACGCTGGGCCGCTGCATCCTGCGGCTCATCGAGCCGACCGCCGGGCAGGTGCTGTTCGAGGGGCGCAACCTGCTGGACCTGGGCCCGCGGGCGATGAGGGCCGAACGCAGGCACATGCAGATCATCTTCCAGGATCCATACACGTCACTGAACCCGCGCATGACGATCGCTTCGATCGTCGGCGAGCCGTTCGTCATCCATCGCCTCGCGCGCGGCAAGCAGCGCCGGGAGAAGGTCGCCGAGCTGCTGCGAACGGTCGGGCTGGACCCTTCGGTGATCAAGAAGTATCCACACGAGTTCTCCCGAGGACAGCGCCAGAGGATCGGCATTGCCAGGGCCCTCGCGCTGAACCCGCGCTTCGTCGTGGCCGACGAGCCGGTCTCGTCTCTGGATGTCTCTATCCAGGCGCAGATCCTGAACCTCATGGTCGATCTTCAACAACGCTTCGGGGTGGCCTACCTGTTGATCGCCACGATCTGCGCATCGTCGAGCACATAGCGGACCATGTCGCGGTGATGTATCTGGGCCGGATCGTCGAGAAGGCGCCGACGGCCGCCCTGTTCGCCTCGCCGAAGCACCCCTACACGCAGGCGCTGCTCGAGTCCGTCCCTTCCCTCGACCCGCGGACCAGGCGCCGGCGGGTCATCCTTCCCGGAGACCTCCCCAGCCCCGCGAACCCGCCCCCCGGTTGCCGCTTCCACCCGCGTTGCCCCGTGGCGGAGGAGATCTGCCGGGTCGGGGAGCCACCTCTGATCAGCCTGGGTGAAGGGCGCCTGGCCGCCTGCCACCTGGCCAGGCCGGTCTCGCCGGAGCCGGGACCGGAGCGGCGGCCGGAATCCTCGCCTATCTGACCGGGGGATCGACATCCCCCGGGGCGTCAACGCCGCGCCCGGCGTGCTTGACTGACCCTTCATGGGGTGAGACCATCGTGGTTCCGCCGGGCAGCGAGGAAACTCTTTGTTGTGTCGATGCGTATTTATGCGCATGCCCTCGCCGGCGTGCCAGTGCGCGAAGCCCGAGGGCGTGCGGGCGGGTTCTCGGAAAACACTCTAGTTGCAGGATATCGAAGTGGAGAGAGGTGTGATGATGACTCTGAGTCAGTGCGCACGGGTCGCCGTTTCTTGCCTGTGCTGGATTCTCCCGGCCTCGATCGCCATGGCGGCCACCCAGGCGACGGCAACGACCGCCGATACGAGCCTGACCCCCATCGAGCTTTCCTTGCAGGACGCCGTCAAGATGGGACTCGAGAACAACCTCGATATCAAGGTCGCCCGCTTCACACCGCAGCAGCGCCTGGAGGATGTCATCTTCAGCGAAGCGGCCTTCGATCCGAATGTCGGCGGGTCGGTGTTCAAGTCCGACAACTCGCAACCCAGTCAGAACGTCTTCGACATCGGCGCCGGAGGAAAGCTCGTCAGCCTGGACACGAAGGTGAACAACTACGTCATCGGTTTCGCGGATCCTCTCCGATGGGGCGCCAACTACACGGCGCAGCTGAACATGACGCGCTTCGAGTCGAGCTCGGTGAACGCCGTGTTCCCGGTAACCTACACCGCGCAATTCGACCTGGCGTACAACCAGTCCCTGCTTCGCAACTTTGGCAAGAAGGCCAACGAGACGCAGATCATCATCGAAGCCACGAATGCGGAGATCAACGAAGAGGA
>JBHHZN010000049.1:0-10281 GCA_046758155.1 Acidobacteriota bacterium
CCGCTTGAATCTCTCCTACACGGTCCTCAGCAAGCGCAAGCTCCTGAAGCTGGTGAGCGACGGACACGTCGCCGGGTGGGACGACCCGCGGATGCCGACGCTGTCGGGGATGAGGCGCCGGGGGTACCCTCCCGCGACCATCCGCGCTTTCTGCGACATGATCGGCCTGGCCAAACGCGACAGCACGGTCGATCTGGGCAAGCTGGAGTACTGCGTGCGCGAGGAGCTGAACCGCACGGCGCCGCGGGTCATGGCGGTGCTGCGGCCCCTGAAGCTCGTCATCGAGAACTTCCCGGAAGGAAAGGTCGACTGGATCGAGGCGGTCAACAACCCGGAGGATCCGTCGGCCGGCACGCGCAAGGTCCCGTTCGCCCGTGAAGTATTCATCGAGCGGGAGGATTTCCGCGAGGATCCCCCCGGCAAGTTCTTCCGCCTCGCGCCGGGCCGGGAGGTGCGTCTCAAGCACGCCTTCCTGGTCACCTGCACGCGGGTGGTGAAAGACGCTGCAGGCTCGGTTGTCGAGCTTCGGTGTACCTACGACCCGCGAAGCCGCGGGGGCCAGGCGCCGGACGGCCGGCGCGTGCGCGGGACGCTGCACTGGGTGTCGGCCGCCCATGCCGTTCCGATCGAGGTCAGGCTGTACGACCATCTGTTCGTCGAGGAGTTTCCCGGCGGATCCGGACGGGACTTTCTCGACGATCTCAACCCCGGCTCCCTGGAGGTCCTCACCGGCGCGGTCGCCGAGCCGTCACTCGAGGGCGCCGCCCCCGGCCGCCTTTACCAGTTTCTCCGCCAGGGCTACTACTGCGTCGATCCCGACTCCCGCGGCGGCCGGCCGGTCTTCAACAGGACGGTGGGGCTGAAGGACTCCTGGGCGAAGATCGAGAAGAAGGCGCTGCGGCGAGTTCCGGTGACCTGATGCCGTGCCCGCCGGTGACTTTCGCCGCCGGGCGTCGAGCATCGACGCCGCATCGCGCGCCGCTCGGCGGGAGCTGTCCTATCCGCCTGCGCCGGCCGCGGCGGCAGGCGCGCGCGGGGAGTCGCCGGATTGACTTACCTTCAGACCTCGGCCATAGTGACACGCGGTGCATCGCCCCGCCCGCAAGATCGAGGGACCGAGGGGGCGACGAGAGAGCAGCATCGATCCGTGAACCGAGAACACAGGAGGGAATGACCCATGAGTGAGATGATCGCCGTCGGAAAGACCGCCCCCGGTTTCAGCCTGCCGGATCATCTGGGCCGGACCATCACGCTGGAGCAGTTCAAGGGCGCAAGACACGTCATGCTCCTGTTTTATCCTCTGGATTTCACCCCCACCTGAACCCAGGAGGTCCCGGCCGTGGAGCGGCTTCTGGCTCGCTTCCGGGCGGCCCACACCCAGGTCCTGGGTGTCAGCGTCGATAGCATCTATGCGCACGCCAACTGGGCCCGCAGCATGGGCGGTATCTCGTTTCCCCTGCTGTCGGACTTTCATCCCAAGGGGGCGATGGCCTCCTCCTACGGGACTTACCTGGATGAGAAGGGGATCACCGACCGGGCGACCGTGGTGATCGATTCCTCCGGGGTGGTCAGGCACGCGTCGTCGGTAACGCCCCAGGGAATGAGGAAGATCGATGATCTGGCGGCTCTGTGTGAATCGATCGACAAGGAGCACGGCGGCGGCCTGCCCGACCTCCCCGAACCGGCCGGACTGCAGCCGGGGTCGATCCTGTACGTGAAGAGCCACTGCGGGTACTCCCGCGCGGCCATGCTGGCGCGAGAGAACCTGCACCTTCAAGAGCAGGTCGCGCTCCGCAACGTCACCGAGGATCCGAGCGCGCGCGAGGAGCTGATGAAGATCGCCGGCAAGGATCAGGCCCCGTGTCTTGTCACCGGAGGAAAGCCGATCCACGAGGCGGCCGACATCATACGCCTGCTGGTTTCCAGGACGACGGATATCCCGGGATGATGACCGACCTGCCCGGGACCCGAGCGGGTTCTTTCCGCCGCGACCCCGCGGCCGGCCCGGGCGGGGTGGGAGGGACCAGGCGCCCGTGCGAGGTTCTCGTCCTGGGCGGCGGCACGGGGGGCAGCGCCGCCGCCGCGGCGGCCCGGCGGGCCGGCGCCCAGGTGGCGATGTTCAACGACGACGAGCTGGGAGGCCTCTGCATCCTGCGGGGCTGCATGCCCACCAAGACCCTGCTGCATGCGGCCCACCTGGCTCATCGGGCGGCCCACCCGGTGACGGCCGGGATCCACGTCGGTGGCGTGGAGGTGGACTTCGCCGCCGTGATGGCCAACAAGGACGCCAAGGTCGAACGCTTCAAGCGGGCCAAGATCGCCGGCATCGAGAAGGCCGGCTACGACGTGATCCAGGCCAGCGCCCGGTTCACGGGGCCCGATACGGTCGAGGCCGGCGGCGAAACGTATCGGTTCACCCGAGGCGCCGTCATCGCCACCGGCTCCGCTCCCGTCGTCCCTCCGTTGCCCGGCATCGACGAGGTCGCCTTCCTGACCAGCGATGATGTGATGCGGCTCACCCGGCGTCCCGATTCCGCCGTGGCGATCGGGACGGGTGCGGTGGGGCTGGAGTTGAGCCAGTTTCTCGCCCGCATGGGCACCCGCGTGACCCTGGTGAGCAGGCGGCGTGTCCTCAGCGGCATCGATCCTCTGCTGGCCGACGAGATGGAGAAGGTCCTGGAGGGCGAACCGAATCTCGTGTTGATCCAGCCGGTGAGGCCCGAGCGCGTGAGCCGGGGGGAAGGCAAGGTGCGGGTGTGGCTGGAGGGCGGACGCAGCGTCGAGGCGGAGGCCCTCGTGGTGGCCACCGGCCGGAGGGCGCTACTGGAGGAGCTCGGCCTGGAGGCCGCCGGCGTGGAAGTGGCGGAGGGCCGCGTCGTCTGCGGGGCCGACATGCGCACCAGCAACCCGCGCGTCTTCGTCGCCGGCGATGCCAGCGGAGAGGAGATGATCCTGCACATCGCGAGCCAGGAGGGCCACGTGGCCGGCGTCAACGCCGCGGGAGCAGATCCGGCCGAGTCGGTGGACCGGCGCCTGGCGATGCGCGTGGTTTTCACCGACCCGCCGCTGGCCACGCTCGGCCTGACCGAGACGCAGGCGCGCGACAAGGGCATTCCGGTCATCCCGGCCCATGTGTTCTTCCCGGAAACAGGCCGGGCCATCACGCAGGATGTCCGGTACGGCCTGTGCAAGTTCGTCGCCGAGGCCGACCGGGGAGAGATCCTGGGCGCCCAGATCCTGGGGCCCCGGGCCGACGATCTCGTCCACACGCTCGCCGCGCTCATGCATTACCGCGGCACGGCGGCCGACATGCTGGCGATGCCCTGGTACCATCCCACCTTGAGCGAGGTCTTCCTCTCGCTGGCCAGGGAGATCGAGGGGAAACGGCGAAGCTCGCAAGCCGGCGCCTGAGATCAGTGTTTCAGATTCGGTCTGCCAGCCGTTAGGTGGTAGGATCGCCGGCATCATGATCGGGCGGACGCTGAACCAGTTCAAGGTCACGCGCCGGCTGGGCCGCGGCGGCATGGGGGAGGTCTTCGTCGCCGAGGACACCCGCCTGCGGCGGCAGGTGGCGCTGAAGGTGCTGCCCGCCTCGATGGCGGACGATCCCGAGCGGCGAGCGCGCTTCGAGCGGGAGGCGCGCAGCGTGGCCGCGCTGAACCATCCCAACATCGTCACGATCCACTCCGTCGAGCAGGCCGGCGGCGTGCACTTCATCACGATGGAGCTGGTCGAAGGGCAAACGCTCACGGAAACCATCCCTCGCAACGGGTTCTCGCTGGGCAGGTTCTTCGAGCTGGCGGTGCCGCTGGCCGACGCCGTCGCGGCGGCCCACGCGGGCGGGATCACGCACCGCGATCTCAAGCCGGACAACATCATGGTGAGCAAGGAGGGGCGGCTGAAGGTCCTCGACTTCGGCCTGGCCAAGCTGAGAGAAAGCGCGCCGGAGGCCCCCGCCAGGACGCAGGCCCCGACCGTGGCCCAGACCGAAGAGGGAGTCATCCTGGGGACGGTCGCCTACATGTCCCCCGAGCAGGCCGAGGGCAAGCCGATCGATCACCGCTCGGACATCTTCTCCCTCGGCGTGGTTCTGTACCAGATGGCAACCGGGGAGGCGCCGTTCAAGGGTGACACGAAGGTTTCGCTCATCTCCTCCATCCTGCGCGACATCCCCCCGCCGGTGACCGATCTCAACCGCGCGCTTCCGCGTCACCTGGGCCGGATCATCAAGCGGTGCCTGGCCAAGGAGCCGCAGCGTCGCGCGCAGTCGGCGCTCGACCTGCGCAACGAGCTCGCGGAGCTGCAAGAGGAGGTCGCCTCGGGAGCCACGCTGCCGGTCGGGCAGGCCTCCACAGGTTCTCGCGGCAGGCGATGGGCCCTGACGGCGCTCGTCGGGGTCGGGGCGGCCGTCGTGATCCTGACGGCGGGCTACTTCCTCCGGTTTTCCGGTTCCGCGGTCCCGCCCGATGCACCGGCGCCTCTTCAGGCCACATTCACCAAGCTGACCGACCCGGCCGGGGTCGAGTTCTACGTGACCCTCTCTCCCGACGGGCGGACCGTCGCGTATGCCGCCGGGACGGTGGGCAATCAAGACATCTTCGTGCAGCGCGTGGGCGGTCGCAACCCGATGAACCTGACGGGCGATTGCAAGAAGCCGGACACCATGCCCGCCTTTTCCCCCGACGGTGACCGGATCGTGTTCCGATCCGAGTGCGAGGGAGGCGGCCTGTTCGTGATGGGCGCCACCGGGGAATCGATTCGCAGGCTGACCGATTTCGGTTTTCACCCCGCGTGGTCTCCTGATGGGCGCGAGATCGTCTTCGCGGATGGATTCTTCGTGGACCCTCGTGGCAGGGGGAGTTCCACCAGCGCGTTGTGGATCGTGAAGGTCGCCACGGGCGAGACACGCAAGATCTTCGATGGGGACGCGGTGCAGCCGAGCTGGTCGCCGCATGGCGCGAGAATCGCCTACTGGGGCCTGCCGGAATCGGGAGGCGGCCAGCGCGACATCTACACGATTGCTCTCGATGGAACGGGACGGGTGCCGGTGACCCTGGATGTTCCGGTGGACTGGAACCCTGTCTGGGGGCCCGACGGCAAGTATCTGTACTTCGTCAGCGACCGCTCCGGCACCATGAATCTCTGGCGCGTCCTGATCGACGAGACGTCGGGCGAAGTCACCGGCCCGCCGCGCCAGATCACGACCGGCGTGTCCGCCTGGAGCCAGCATCCCGGTTTCTCTCGGGACGGACGGCGTCTGGCGTACGTCTCCATGGTCCTGGCGAACGATCTCTACCGGGTGGGATTCGATCCGGCGACACGCACCGTCCTCGGCGCGCCGGACCGGGTGCCGGGCCTGTCCTCTGTCAACGGCGGCTGCGCTCCCTCCCCGGACGGCGAGTGGCTGGCCTGCGCGACGGCCGGCAAGCAGGAGGACATCATCGTGGCCCGCACGGACGGCACCGGGCGGCGCCGGTTGACGAACGATTCCTTCAAAGATCGGCTCCCCCGATGGTCACCCGACGGGAAGAAACTGGTCTTTTACTCGGATCGCGGCGGGAAGTACGAGATCTGGACGATCGCGCCCGATGGGACGGGGCTGCGACGGCTCAGCGATGCCGCCGGGAGCGACCTTCTTTACCCGGTCTTCTCGCCGGATGGAAAGCGAATGATCGTCTCCGACCTGGACAAGAAGACGACGCTCATCGTCGATCCGGCAAGGCCCTGGTCCGAACAATCCCCCCGCGCCCTCGATCCGGTGGACGACGAAGGCCGAGGCTTCATCGCTCTGCGCTGGTCGCCCGACGGGCGCGCGCTGTCCGGCCCGATCATCGACAAGGACGGGACCAATGCCGGCAACGCGATCTACGATCTGGATTCCGGCGAGTACCGGTCGGTCTCCGCGAGCTCCAGCCCGCTGGAGTGGCTTCCCGGCGGGCGCGGCCTCCTTTTCGCGAACGCGAGTGAGATTCAGCTTTTCGATGAAACAGCCGGAACCACCCGTGATCTGCTCTCGATGGATAATATCCAGGGCCTTTCGATCCACGTCAGCTCTGATGGCAAGACGCTTTACTTCGCCGGTGGCCCGATGGAAGCCGACGTCTGGCTGATGGAGCTGAAAGAGGGACGGTTCTAGTCCCGGCGGTCACCTTGCTTCGCTCACCGGCTCGGGGGGCCGGGGATCACATTCGCTCCCTGGATCGCGAGGTGGTGGTCGGTTCCCCACACCGTCGAGATGCGTTTCCGGCGCAGCCACACGAGGCTGGAGGCGTCAACGTAAGTGAGCTTGCAGCCTCGCAGCTCGTCCAGCAGCGCGCGGACGTCTTCCAGGAGGCCTTCGCCCGGACCATGGACTTCGACCGGAAGCATCCCGGAGCGCAAGCCGGCTACTCAGCTCTTGACCGGTGATCGTGGCTTCGCTTCCAGTTCTTGCAGCGTCGCGTGGGCTTCCTCCCACTGGCGATTGAGGCGGGAGAGATCAACCTGGAGGGATTTCTTGGCGCGGCCCAGCTCCTGCGCTTTGCCTTCATCCTGGTAGGTGGCCGGGTCGGCCAGTCGCGCGTCGATCTCGTCGATGCGGTGTTCCACCTGGACGATAGCCTCCTCGATGGCCGTGATCCGGTCGCGACAGGACTTCAGCTTCTGGTTTCTCTCGCTGCGCGCGCGGGCCTCGGCCCTTTTTTTCTCCTTGTCGCGGCGTCCCGGCCTGGAGGAGGCGGGTCGTGCCGGCCGCCGGGACGTGGCCGTGGCATCGCGGTCCATCCAGGCGGCGAAGGCGTCGTAGTCGCCGTCGTGGATCGTGAGGGCGCCGCCGGCGAGGCCCGCCACCTTGGTGGCGACCCTGTTGATGAAGTACCGATCGTGCGAGATGAACAGCAATGTCCCGTCGTAGCGGGCGAGGGCGTCCTCGAGCGCCTCGCGGGCGGGAAGGTCCAGGTGGTTGGTCGGCTCGTCGAGCAGGAGGAGGTTGCCCGGATCGAGCATCAGCCGCGCCAGGGCGAGACGGTTCTTCTCGCCGCCCGATAGCACGTCGACTTTCTTGAACACCTCCTGCCCCGAGTACTGGAACACACCCAGCAATGATCGCAGCTCGCGCTGCGTGCGGCCGGGCGCCCACGCCTGCATCTCCTCCAGGACCGTCCGCCCCGGCGTCAGCGTCTCCAGCACATGCTGGGCGAAGTAATGCACGGTGACCTCCTCGCCCAGCACGACCTGCCCGTCATCCGGCGCGAGCAGGCCCGCCGTGATCTTCAGCAGCGTGGTCTTGCCGCAGCCGTTGGGCCCCACGAGCGCCAGCCGGTCGCCGCGCCGCAGCTCGAGATCGATCCCTCGCGCGGCCGTGCCCAGCACCCTCTTACCGTCGAAGCTCTTGCTCACATTCTCGAGGCTCACCGCGCGCGCGGCCGACCGGGGCGCCGGCGGCAGCAGGAACTTCCAGGTCTTCTCCTCCGGGGGAGGCTGCGTGCGTTTCATCTTCTCGAGCATCTTGATGCGGCTTTGCACCTGTCGGGCCTTGGTGGCCTTGTACCGGAAGCGCTCGATGAAGCGTTCCACCTCGGCGATCCGGTGGGCGTCCTGCGCGGCCGCGGCTTGCTGGCGCTCGCGGGCGGCTTTCTTCTCCAGGCGGTACCTGTCGTAATCACCGGTGTAAAGAGTGAGGCGTCCCCGGTCGAGATCCGCGATCTTGGTCACGAGCCTGTTGAGGAACATCCGGTCGTGCGAGACGATGATGAGGGCCGAGCGGCTGTCGGTGAGAAAGGATTCCAGCCAGGTCACCGCTTCCAGGTCGAGATGGTTCGTCGGCTCGTCCAGCAGCAGGTAGTCCGGACGGCGCAGCAGCAGCGAGCCGAGCGTGGCGCGCATCCGGTAACCGCCCGACATCTCGGCCAGGGGCCTGTCGTGATCGTCCGGGGAAAACCCGAGACCGGTCAAGATGATCTTCGCTTCCGATTCGATCCGGTAGCCGCCCTCCGCCTCGAAGCGGTGCTGCAGCTCGCCCGCGCGGCGCGTCAGCCTCACAAGCTCGTCGCCGGTGGCGCAGCTCATCAGGTCATGCACCCGGGTGAGCTCGGTCTCCAGGCGCGACACCTCGGGAAAGGCCGAGAGCAACCGGTCGAGGACGGTCCCCTCGGCACGGCGGGCGCCTTCCTGTGGCAGGTAGCCGATGGTGGTGCCCCGGACGATGTCGATCGTCCCGGCGTCGGGTTCCTCGATCCCGGCGATCAGGCGCAGCAGCGTGGTCTTGCCCGAGCCGTTTCTTCCCACCAGCCCCACCCGGTCGCGCGGCTTCACCGGCCAGGAGACATCATCCAGGACGAGGCGCCCGGCGTACGATTTGGAAACCGACTTCAGTTGAATCATCAGCTCGCGGGGATCCGAGGAATCAATGGCCCGGAGGGAACACCTTCTCGCCCCTCCGGTCGAGGACTGTTGCCAGGACCGCCCCGGCGGTTCCCTCGCTGCCGCCCTGGGGGCGACGAGCGTGCCGGGGACAGGGGAGTCCGACAGATTAGCTCATTCCCTCCGCGGCTTCCGGCCCCCGCGATCCCCGCCGCGCCCCCCTCCGGACTCCGCTTCCTGTGTGGACGCAGCCGGCGCAGCGCGCAAGGAGCCAGGACAGCCTCCAATGTCTTCACTCCAGCATCCGAGGATGCATGGCGGAGGCAAAGGACACCATCGTCCGCTTGCCGCCTTGCACCCGGCGCCTCGGGATGCGTGATTTCACGCGGGAGAGGGTGGGGCATGCGACACAGATCCCTCGCCTCGTCGCCGGGCCCTTCCGGTCATCCCGCGCTCGGGGATGGCGCGAAAGACTCCGCCGAACGGGAAACGCGAGTCGGAGCCCGGGGCATCGTGCGCTGGATTCCGGTGTGATCGCGCCTGGCAGCTTTCTTGCATCATCGCCTGAGCATGAAGGTCACGAGGGCGGCGGGTCCGGGGATCATCATCCTAGGTTGTTTCCTGTTGCTGGGAACGCTCAGCGCTTGCGCCGCCGACGCCGATCGCGGGCGCGACGTCGCGGCCCTTTACACCGGCACCTGCGCCGGGTGCCATGGTCCGGATGGGAGGGCTGACGGTCCCGCCGCGCCGTTTCTGTATCCCAGGCCGCGCGATTTCACCCGCAGTCCCTTCAAGTTCGGCGGTCAGCCCCACCAGATCGTCCGCACGATCACCAACGGCCTGCCGGGCACTTCCATGCCTCCCTTCGGTGACCTCCTCTCGACCGAGGAGATCGCCTCGCTGGCCGATTACGTCGGGAAGATGTCGCCGCATGCCGTCGCGGAGGCGACTGTCGAACAGGTCTCCGTGCAAGAGGGAGATGCGGCTCGCGGCCAGGAGATGTTCTCCAAGGCCTGCGCGAGCTGCCACGGGCCGAAGGGACGCGGCGACGGCGTGGCCCTCGAGAAGATGGTCGACGATCTTCACATCCCCATCCAGCCGATCGATCTGGGCGCCGCCCCCTACAAGGGAGGCGACGCGCCGGAGCAGATCTACGCGCGCATCCTGCGCGGCATCCCCGGCACTCCCATGCCCAGCTTCGGCGAGGCCCTGACACAACAGCAGATGTGGGACCTGGTCGCCTTCGTGCGGTCCCTGCGCCCCCCCCGCGACACGATCCCGGAGGCGACCAAGATCACCGTCCACCCCACCGGACAGTTGCCCGCCGAGGCGGACGCCGCCGCCTGGAGCAAGATCCCGGCGGCGGCGATGCCGCTGCGGCCGCTGTGGCAGAGACGCGTGTGGCCGCCAAACGTCACGGTGCGCGCGGCGTATGACGGCAAGACCGTGCGGTTCCTGCTCGAGTGGCCCGATGCCGTCGAGGATCGGACCGTCGGGAAGATGGACGACTTCCTGGATGCCGTCGCCCTCATGCTGCCCGAGCAGCCCGGCATGGCTCCCTTCATCGGCATGGGAACGGAACCGACCGGACAAGGCGGTGCCGCCACGGTGCGCATCTGGCAGTGGCGGGCCACGACCGGCACGGGTCCGCAACTGGTGTACCCGCGGATCGTGCGCGACGAGAACCCGCTGGCGGCGAAGCCGTGGGCGCGCCCGGCGAGCCTGGCCGGCAATCCGCTTGCCGGGCGGGCGGAGGGCGATTCCGCCGCGCCGGCGGTTCTCGAGTACGTCGCCTCCGGCCCCGGGACCCTCACCGTCGTGCCCGCCGCGCGGCGCGTGGGCGGCGGCTCCGGCGCCTGGAAGAACGGAACCTGGCGCGTCGCCCTGGACCTGGCGCAGCAAGGACGTGGAGCGGTGCTCGCCCCCGGCACGAAGACCCTG
>JBHHZN010000050.1:0-10197 GCA_046758155.1 Acidobacteriota bacterium
CGGGCCCGATGATCATGGTCTGCTTCGCGGTGGTGCTCGTTCTGGGCGGTGGGGTGAGGTCCATCTCCCTGGCGCCCAACCGGGGCCGCACCGCGACGCTCGCGACCGCCAGCGCGCTGCTGGTCGCGGGGGCGGGCTACGGTGTCGTCTTTCTGGGGTCGGATCCGGGGACACAGCATCAGCACGGAGGCGAGTCCCATCATGTGCGGGAGTTCGCCGCCGAGAAGGCCGCAGAGCACGAACTGGGGACGAGCCTGCAGGATCTGCAGCTCGGCCTGCGCGACTCCCATGCCGCGGTGCGGGCGAAGGCCATCAATGAGCTCGTCTCGCGCAACGACCGCTCAGCCGTCCCCGATATCATCGATCGGCTGGGCGATTCCTCGACGGCCGTGCGCGAGAACGCCGCCAAGGCCCTCGGCGTCCTGGGAGATCCTGCGGCGATCCCGGCGTTGAAACGGGTGATGGAGGTGCCCGGCGAAGATGAGTGGATCAGGCTCCAGGCGGCGGAATCGGTCGCGCGCCTCGGCGATGCCGCCGGATTGCCGTTGCTCCTGCAACTCGCCCGGCACGCGGAGGCCGGCCTCGCGCGGCACGAGGCCCTCGAGGCGCTGGTCGAGCTGAGCAGCCTGGAGATGCCGGAGGATGCCGGCGCCTCGGAGAAGCTGGACCTTCTGGCGGCGTGGCTGGAACGAAACCGGACGGATCTGACCTGGGACCCGGCCAGCGGCACCTTCCTGCCTCACGCCGCGGCGCCCTGAGGTATCAGCAGCACCCCCCGGAGGAACGCGTCTGTGTGTCACCGTCGCGGGTCTCGGAGTAGTCGGCCCCTTTCGTTTCACGCGGGTGTCGTGGGGTCGTGCGCGAGCAGTCGAACGGTTTTCTATCGGATTCGGGGACCCGCACGCGCGGCGGGACGGCGATGACCTGGGCGGCGTACGGCTCGGACTGCAGGAGCTTGTAGGTCTTGGCGCAGACCGCGGTGCGCTCACCGCGCCGCAGGACATGGTGGTCGTCGTCCTCGACCTGTTTCCAGGGGCCGCGGTACATGACGGCCTGGTTCTCTTCGTAACACGGGCCTTGCTTGCCCTTGTGTGCCGTCACGGTCACCGAGCGAAACTCGATGCCGTCGACGACCCGGAACGGCTCCTCGGCCCAGCTCGCGAACTCGATCCCATGGAAGCCGGCGGCCTCGAGCTCCTCGATCAACTCCCGCTCGTGGAACGCCCCCGAGATACAGCCGCTCCACAGCTCGGGGTTGGCCTTCAAGGCCTCGGGGACGATCTCGTCGCTGACGATATCGGAGATGGCGATCCGTCCTCCGACCTTCAGGGCGCGAAAGATGCCGCGGATGAGCCGGCGACGATCGGATTGGCGCACGAGGTTCAGCACGCAGTTGGAGATGATGATGTCGACCGACTCATCCGGCACCATCGGGTGCTCGTTCCTGAGCCTTTCGGTGGCGTCCTCCAGCGCCGACAGGTCCCCGGCGGAACGGACCGGGTGTTCGGCCAGCCAGGCGTCGAGCAGGTCCGGGTCGAGCCTGAGATCCTGGATGCGGCCGCGACGGAAGGTGACGTTCTGGTAGCCGATTTTCTCTGACACGACCATGGCGGCTCGGCGCGCGACCGCGAGCATCTCCTGGTTCATGTCGACCCCGATCACGTGGCCGGCCGGGCCGACCACCTGCGACGCGATGAAGCAGACCTTGCCGGCGCCGCTTCCCAGATCGAGGACCGTGTCCCCCTCGCGCACGTACCGGGAAGGATCACCGCACCCGTAATCGCGCTCGAGCACGTCGGCGGGGATCGCATCGAGGTACCGCGGGTCGTACTCGACCGGACAGCACAGGGAGGCCTCGCGCTCGCGCGCTCCCTTCGAGTAGCGTTCGTTGACGACCCGCTCGACGTCGAGCGTCGCTGTTTCCTTCGACATGGCCATGACTGTCTTCCTCCGCCCCGGGGCCGCACGCCGGGTCGAGCCGGTCAACCGGTCCGCTACCCCGGATATTCCCTGGGGGGACGTCCTGGTCCGGTCCCCCGAGAGCCGTCATCCGGCAAAAAAATTCGTCCTTCGGCCTATTCTCTCGTTGACAGAAGAGGGGAATCGGGCTACGTTTTCAACAATCTAGCTCCCTCTCCCACAATTTCAAGATGATAGCCGTTCCGCCCGATTCATGCGACCGTCACCGGTGAGTGAGACCCGCAGCCTCTTCCTTACACTGGCCCTCAGCGTGGCCGTGGCCTTCGTATCGCCGGTCGGCACGCCTCTGGCCCGGCAGGCCCTCAGCCGTGAAGAGCAGGTATATGAGGCGATGTTGGGTCTGTATGTCCACGGGGTCACCGACGAGCTGGCCCGGCAGATCCTCAGCCCGGGGGATGTCCCTTATCTTCTCACCCTTCTGCACGAGCCCGGTTTCCCGCGGCGGGACAACATCGTGGCCTTCCTGGCCCACCTGGACGACGGGGCCGCGACCGGCGATTTGATCGGCTTCATGGTTTCTCCTCCCGTCGAGGTCGATGTCCCGGAGGAGCTGCGTGCCTTGCTGATCGCCCCCGAGGCGCTCGGGCGGATCGCCTCGCGAGGCGACCAGCGTGCTCTCGACGCGTTGATGGCGATGACGGAGCCCGGGGGCGATGGAGGCCTTCTCGTGACCGGGGCCCTGAAGAGCCGCCGCCCGGAACACCGCCGCGCCGACATGATCGAGGCGAGTTTCCGCGGGCTCGCGTTTTCCGGCGCCCGGGGCGCGCGGGCCAGGCTGGATTCGGTGGCCCGCAAGCGGATCAAGCTCAAGGTGAAGGGACGGGACCTGGCGGCGTCGGCGCGCGACGCGCGGGATCTGTTCGACCGCCTGCAGTCCCAGGCACCCTCTCCGCGCCCGCGTACACCGAAGAGTCCGCCCATCCCGCCGACGTTGTCCACGTCGCGGGCGGTGTCCGGGAATTCGGCGACCAGCCCGGGTGGCGGCACCGGTTCCAATCTGCTCGATATCCAGGGGAGCGTGCAGGACGCCGGCTTGACGTACGCCAACCACACGGCCGTTGTCACGCCCATGGACGATGCCCGCCTCGACCTGGTCCTGCGTCAATCGAACATCAAGGCCGGCCGCGAGGATTTCCTCGGCGACGTCGCCTGCTGCATCACCGTGTCGCGTTCCGGAACAGCGAAGACCTTCACCACCGTCGGCGCCGACGTGATCGATACGCAAGCCGAGCTGACGTCGGTCCTCACCGACCCGATCGCGCGCGTGAAAGTCGTCAACGCGATCAATTTCTGTTCGGGCACGGGAACCAACATCATCGGTTGCGGGTTCACCGGCGGCACGGGGGTGGCGGTCGTGCGCCTGAGCCTGGTCGCCGAGGAGGCGGTCCTCTGGCTGCACGAATACGGGCACAATACCGGGTTGAACCACGCGGCCGACAGCCGATTCATCATGTTCGCCACGCTCACGGCCGGCCGCAACGGCCTGGACCAGGCCGAATGCAACCAGTTTCACGCGCCGGCCGACGGCACGGGTCTCACGACGACCGGCGTCTGCGCCGACAGCGACGGCGATCTGGTCCAGGATGGGGCCGACAAGTGCCCGTTCACCCCCAATTTCGATCAACTCGATACCGACGGTGACGGACAAGGCGATGTGTGCGACGGGGACGGCGACGGGGACGGGGTCCCCGATGCGAGCGATTGCGCTCCGCTCAATCCAACGGTCTGGACGCTTCCGGGGGAGGCCTCCGACCTGCAGCTGGCGCAGATCGGCCAGGGTTCCATCCTGACCTGGATCGCCCCGGCGGATCCGGGGGGGTTGGCCTCCTCCGTTTTCTACGACACGTTGAGGTCCGATACCCCCACGGGATTCGATGGATCACAGACATGCGTCGAGTCCAACGATGGTACCGACACATCGGCGTCAACCAGCCTCCCTACCACCATCGCCTGGACGGCGGCAGGCGAGGTCTTCAACGCCCAGGCGGGCGCCTCGGTGTCCTCCGCCGGGGATGTGAACAGAGATCAGTTCATGGACATCATCCTGGGGTCCCCCAATTTTGCCGGCGGTCAGGATCTGGAAGGGCAAGCCCTCGTGTTCATGGGCTCGAGCGCCGGTCCGGTCAACCCGCCCTGGAGGGCGGAGAGCAACACCGGTTTCGCGAGGTTCGGGACATCCGTCTCTTTCGCCGGAGACGTCAACAGGGACGGCTTCGACGACGTCGTGGTCGGCGCCCCGGGTTTCGACAACGGTGTCCTCGCCGGAGGCGCGGCCTTCGCCTACCACGGTTCGCTGAGCGGGCTGGGACTGGCGGCGGCCTGGAGCGCGGACGGGGGAATTCCCGGACGGCAGTTCGGCGCCGCCGTGGCCGGTGCCGGCGATGTCAACCGCGACGGGTTCGACGATGTGATCGTCGGAGCGCCGCAGCTCAGCGCGGGGCTGCCCGGGCAGGGGGGGGCCTTCCTGTTCCTCGGTTCTCCGTCCGGTCTTTCGCTGTCACCGACCGGGTGGAACCCGGTCGGCGGGGTGTCGGGGGCCAGGTTCGGTTCTTCCGTGGCCGGCGCCGGCGACGTGAATGGTGACGGCTTCTCGGATGTCGTCGTGGGCGCTCCCGGCGACGCCGCCGGCGAGGCCGGAGAAGGGCTGGCGTACGTCTACCTGGGATCCGTGTCCGGCCTGAGCGTCACGCCCCACCGCATCCTGCAGATCAATCAGCCGGGCGCCGGGTTCGGTGTGGCGGTCGGCTCGGCCGGGGATGTCAACGGTGATGGGTTCGCCGACGTGGTCGTTGGGGCCAATCTGTACGACAACGATCAGGTGAATGAGGGGGGTGCCTTCGTCTTCTTCGGTTCAGCGTCGGGCCTGGGGCAGACGGCGGGCGTGGCGCTGGACGCTGATCAAGCGGGAGCATCGTTCGGGATCTCCGTGGGCTCAGCGGGCGATTTCAACGGCGACGGATTCGGCGATCTGGTCATCGGCTCCGATATGTACACGAACACCCTTCTCAAGGCCGGCCGCGCCTACCTGTACCTGGGCTCGCCGGGCGGTCTCTTCCTGTTCCAGGTGATCGAGGGCGATCAGGCGAACGCTAACCTGGGAGGAGCGGTGGCCTCGGCGGGAGACGTCAACGGGGACGGCCTGAGCGATATCGTGGCGGGGGCCCGTTTCTACGATACCGGGCTGAACAACGCGGGACGCGTCCAGCTTCACGATGGCCTTCCCGACACGAACCCGGCGCTCGGGGCCATCCAGTACTTTCTCATCCGCGCGGAGAACTTCTGCGGCGGTGGGCCGCCCGGGTTCGATTCGACCGGAGCCGTCCGTCTGGCGGGCCCCTGCCCCTGAGGCGATCGGGCCGCCCGATTCGATCCGTTCATTCTCTCTCCCGGACGATGGTCGAGACGACCACCTTGCCCGCGTGCATGACGAACCCGACATTTTCCAGGAGCTTGATGTCCGCCAGGGGATCGCCCGCGACGGCGACGAGATCGGCGGTTTTTCCCGCCTCGACCGTGCCGGTCTCGTCGCGCACTCCGAGCAGGTCAGCGGCGGCCGACGTGCCGGCCACGATCGCGGCCATCGGGTCCATGCCGTTGCTCACCATCAAGGTGAATTCATGCCCGTTGGTGCCGTGCCGGAACACGCCGGCATCCGTGCCGAGCGCGATCTTGACTCCGGCGCGCACGGCCATGCCGAAGGACCGGCGCCCGGCCGGCGCGATGAAGAGCGCCTTCTCGGCCCGCAGGCCGGTCAGGATCCCTTCCTTGGCCTGTCGTTCCACCGCCTCCTGCGCCATCAGCGTCGGAACCAGATAGGTTCCGTGCTGTTTCATCAAGGCGATCGCCTCGTCGTCGAGCATCGAGCCGTGCTCGATCGAGGTCACGCTAGCCCTGACGGCGGCCTTGATCCCCTCGGTGCCGTGCGCGTGCGCCGCCACGCGCCTCCCGGTGAGCTGCGCGGCCCGAACCAGCGCGCGCATCTCCTCGAGCGTGTACTGCTGCACGCCGACGGCGTCCCCCTCGGACAGGACGCCCCCCGTGGCGCAGAACTTGATGACATCGGCACCCTGCTTGACCTGGTACCGCACGCTGGCGACGATCTGGTCCTCCCCATCGGCTATGCCGCGGCGGATATCGGGATCGAAGAGGCCCGGGCGGTAGCCGTTGATATCGCAGTGCCCGCCCGTGATGCCCAGGGAGTGCCCGGCCGCCAGGATGCGCGGTCCCGGCACGACGCCGGAGTCGATCATGTCACGCAGAGCGATGTCGGAGAATGCGTGGGCGCCGACATTGCGGACGGTCGTGAATCCCGCCTCCAGCGTGAGGCGGGCGTTGCGCACGCCTCGAATGGCGTCTTCCTGCGGCATGTCGCGAACCACCGAGTTCTGCCAGTCGTTGCCCTCGCCGATGTAACGGCCCGTCAGATGGACGTGGGAGTCGATGAAGCCGGGCAGGACGGTTGCACTGGATAGATCGATGATGTGCGCGCCGCGCGGGATCCTCAAACCCGATCCCACGCCGGTGATGCGGTCCCCCTCGAGGAGGATCACCACGCCGGAGGCGGGTGGGCCTCCGGTGCCGTCGATCAAAGTCCCGGCACGGATGGCGACGCGTTCAGACGCCGCCGTCACGGCGAACGTCATCGAGGTGATGCACAGGGCGGACAAGAAGTTCCGTAGCGCGTGTCTGTTCACGGTTCCTCCTGGTTTGAATTGAGGGTGCCGAAGCGATCGGGGTATGCTTGATCTTGCCACGGCGCGGGCCCGCATGGCGAGGGCCGGGCCGCGGGGGCGGCCCTGCGGCCCCGGCCGGGCGGAACCGGCCCGTAAACAAAACCGCCCCGGAGGAGTCTATGAAGACGTTGTTCAGGTGGACAGCAATGCAGCAGGTGGTAGCCCTCTCATCTCCCTCCTCAGCATAGCTACCTCCTGCAAGCGATTGCTCCACCCGGCGTCGGTTTCAACCAACGACGCTTCCCCCCCCGCACCTCGGGCGCGGAACATCGCGCCCGAGTGTGCCTTCCCCCGGCGCTCGCCCACGGCTCGGCGCCTGTCGTACAATGACGTCAGCCAGGCAGGGGAGGAACATCATGGTCCGGATGCCGTCCGGCCGCATCCCGGGGGTCGGTCTCGTTTTCTTGGTGTTGTCCTCGACTCGCGTCATCGGCGCGGCCGATGACTACGAGGCCGAGATCCTGCGCTGGAGGCAGGAACGCGTGAATCGGCTGATGGCGGATGACGGCTGGTTGACGGTTTCGGGCCTGTTCTGGCTGAAGGAGGGGGCCAACACCATCGGAGCCGATCCCTCGAGCGATATCGTCCTGCCCGCTGGCTCCGCGCCCGAACGCGTGGGCGAGATCGTCTATGAGGGCGGCCGGGCGACCATTCACGTGGCCGAGGGCGTCCGGGTCACCGCGGATGGGCGGCCGGTGACCACCATGCCGTTGCGCGACGATCAGCAGGAGACCACGGACATCCTGGCGATCGGCGATCTGCGGGTTTACGTTATCGAGCGCTCGGGCCGCCGCGCCGTCCGCCTCAAGGATCCCAACAGCAAGTTCCGCAAAGAGTTCACCGGCCTGTTCTGGTACCCTGTCAAGAGATCCTTCCGCGTGACGGCCCGGTTCGTCGCGTACGACACGCCGCGCGAGATCCGCGTGCCCACCATCCTCGGAACCGTCGAGAAGTCTCCCTGTCCGGGCTACGTGGTCTGGCGCATGGGGGGTCAGGAAGTCCGCCTGCTGCCGGTTGTTTCCGCCCCGGGCGACGACTTCTTCTTCATTTTCAAGGACGCGACGAGCGGCGAGGAGACATATCCCGGCGGACGCTTTCTGTATGCCGCTCCCCCCGTGGATGGCCGGGTGATTCTCGATTTCAACAAGGCGTACAATCCCCCCTGTGCCTTCACGCCGTATGCCACGTGCCCGCTCCCTCCGGAGGGGAATCGACTGGATATCCGGGTGGAGGCCGGCGAGTTGAATTACTCGGGCCACTGAACGAGGCGGATCAGGGTGAACCGGCCGCGTCGAGCTTTCTCACCATTTCCAGATCGATGGAGATCAGAACGTCATTGCCGACGACGAGGCCTCCGCCATCGAGTGTCTGGCTCCAGGAGATGCCGAAGTCGTGCCGGTTGATCGTGATGGTGGCCGAGGCGCCGGTGCGGAGATTGCCCCAAGGGTCCTTGACCGGAGGCGTCGGTCCGTCCACATGCAGGACCACCTCCTTGGTGACCCCATGAAGCGTGAGATCGCCCGTCACGGCGAGATGGCCCGGGGACGTGCGTTCCACGCGCTTGGACTTGAACCGGATGGTCGGATACTTCTCGACGTCGAGGAACTCGGAACTCTTGAGATGCTTGTCGCGATCGGCCACTCCGGTGTCGATCGTGGCGGTCCGGATGGTCGCCTCCACACTCGACTTGGTCGGATCCGACGCATCGAAGCGAACCACGCCGGAGACCTTGCCGAACGATCCCGAGACGTACGAGACCGCCAGGTGGCGCACCCTGAAATGGGCCACGGAGTGGACGGGATCGATGCTCCACGTGGCCGCGGGGGACGCGGCGGGCAGGACCGCCGCGATCGCGATGAACAGAAACAGTGATCGTCGCATCGAAAACCTCCGCTGGATTGGTCCTTCGAGACTGCGTCCCGGCCGGCGCGAGGCACCGGCTTCCACCGGGACCGTTGGGTTGCTCATGCTACGACATTTCACCGACACGGCGGAAGTAATCCGCGAAGGCCATCATCCCTCCGCGCGCCTGAGACCAGTCGAAGTTCTCGTTGGGGGCGTGATAGCCGTGCTCGGGCAGTGACAGTCCCATGAAGAAGACGTGCGCCTTGAGGAGTTTCTCCATCGTGAGGACGGCGCCGATCGAGCCTCCTTCGCGGATGAACACCGGTTCCTTGCCGAAAGCGAATTTCATCGCTGCGCGGATGGCATCCGGGTGGGGGCCGGTGGTCTGTCCCCTGTAAGCCGGGAGACCGTACTCCGCCTCGACCTTCACGTCGGGATTCTTCTTCCTCACGAACTGTTTCACGAGCCTGATGATCGCCCTGTCATCCTGGTTCGGGACGAGGCGGCAGGAGACGATTGCCGTCGCGCGGGGAGGCACGATCGTCTTGACACCCGGTCCCTGGTAGCCGCCCGCGATGCCGTGTACTTCGAACGTCGGTTCGCACCAGATGCGTTTCATGACCTCGACGGGATCATCCGTCCGCAGCGACTTGAACAGGTGGTCCTTCTTGAAGGCCGAGACGGTGAATCCCGATCGTTTCAGCTCGGCGATCTCTTTCCTGGTGGGGCGCATGACGTCCTTGGTGAACCCCGGGATCTTGATCCGGCCGGTCTTCGGATCGAAGCAATCCACGATCAACTGGCACAGCTCGGCGATCGGGTTGCGGGCGGCCCCGCCCGCTGTGCCGGAATGCTGATCGGTCCGGCCCGTCTCGAGCGAGAACCTGAACCCCTGCAGTCCCCGCAGCCCAGCGGGGCAGGCCGGCCGCGCGCGCGAAACCCAGACGGTATCGGAGA
The DNA here is from genome assembly GCA_046758155.1 of Acidobacteriota bacterium. Taxonomy (GTDB): domain Bacteria; phylum Acidobacteriota; class Polarisedimenticolia; order JACPZX01; family DASXTC01; genus JBHHZN01. The sequence continues at coordinate 9,516 of JBHHZN010000050.1, forward strand.
CGATGACCGAGTCTGTTCGCAGCGCCTCGCGCTGGGTCTTGACGGTTCGCTCGAAACTGGGACTGCCGATCTCCTCTTCCGTCTCCCACAAGAAGTTGATGTTCACCCTCGCCCCGTTGTCGCGCGCGTACCGGGCGCCCCAGAGGGCGGCCAGCGCCGGGCCCTTGTCGTCCGTCGTGCCGCGGGCGAAATACTTGTCGCCCTTGACGGTGAACTTGAAGGGCTCGGTTCTCCAGCCGTCTTCCCACTCGGCGGGCTGCACATCGAGGTGGTTGTACACGGTGACGGTCGGGCTGGAGGGATCGTGCCGGAAGACCCCATGCACGATCGGATGCCTGTCGGTGGCGATGACCCTGGTCTGCGCCCCCATGGACCGGAGCACGCCGGCGGCGACCCTCGCGACGCGCGCGCAGTCCCCGCGGTGATCCGGAGCACTCGAGACGGACGGGATCTGGACCAGGTCGCGCAGCGTCGCCTCGTATCGCTCGCGCTGGACGGACGCGTAGGCGAGCAGGGATTTCTTGGAGAAATCGTTGCCGGCCATGAGGCCTCCTGTCATGAAGGGTGCAAAACGGGATTGATCCCGGAGGATACCGGGGTCCGTTCGAGCCGTCAAACGGGGGCTCCCCGGTGGGACCCATCGCCGCCCGCGCATCGGCGCGCGACGGCGGCCGCGCCGAGA
>JBHHZN010000051.1:0-10059 GCA_046758155.1 Acidobacteriota bacterium
GTTCGGGTTCGCGAGCAACGGCTGGCCCGCCCCGCGGTACGGGTTCCACAGCGGCATCTCGCCGCCGGCGATGATGGAGGTGGTGAGCCGCCGGAACGGTTCGTGATTCTGGCTCACGTCGCGGAAGAAAAAGGCGGTCCCCGGCCGCAGCGCGGGCAGAAAGAGCAGACACGTCAGCAGCGTCAGGGCCGCAAAGGCGATGACGACCCGGGACCTCGCCGCCGCCCTCGGGGCAAGACTCAGTTTTTCCCACCCCTGTCGCCCGCCGCGGCCGCCTCCGCGGCGGCGTGACAACCGACCATCCTGTACTTCTTGGCGAAATACCGAAATGACCGGAACGACATGCCGAGGAGGCGGGCCGCTTGCGACTGCACGCCCCCGCGCCGACCGAGCGCTTCACGCATGTAATGTTCCCTGATCTGCTCCAACATTCCTTCCAGGTCGATCCCCTCCTCCGTCAGGTCGGCCACGATCTGGCGGGCGATGTTCGAGCGGTTCGACAGCTCCATGGGAAGCGAGTCGGCCCTTATCGCCTCGGATTCCTCCAGCGCCACGGCCCGTTCGAGAACGTTTTGCAGCTCCCGAATGTTGCCCGGCCAGTTGTACGCTGTCAAGGCCTCCATCGCCTCGTCGGAGATCGAGCTGGTTTTCTTGCCCATCTCCGCGCGGTACCGGTCGAAGAAGTGGTACGCCAGGTGCGGGATGTCCTCCTTGCGTTCCCGCAGAGGGGGCAGCCGGAGCGGTATCACATTGATGCGATAGTAGAGATCCTCGCGGAAGGCCTTGTCCCGGACGAGTGCCTCCAGGTCGCGATTGGTGGCGGTGATCAGGCGGACGTCGATGGAGATCTCCCCCGAGCCGCCGACCCGGCGGATCACTCGCTCCTGCAACGCCCGCAGGAGCTTGATCTGCATCGCCGGAGATGTGTCACCGATCTCGTCGAGGAATATCGTCCCGCCGTCCGCCTCCTCGAAGAACCCCTTCTTGTTGACTATCGCTCCGGTGAATGATCCCTTCATGTGGCCGAACAGCTCGCTTTCCAGCAACTCATCCGGCAGGGCGCCGCAGTTGATGGAGATGAAGGGGTGGTCCTTGCGGGGGCTGTTGTGATGGATCGCCCGGGCGATCAGCTCCTTGCCCGTCCCGCTCTCGCCCGTGACCAGCACCGTGCTGCAGGTCGGCGCGACCTGGGCGACAACCTCCATGATCTCCTTCATGGTTCTCGATCGTGCCACGAGGCGGTCGAAGCCGTACTTGCCTTCCATCGACGACATGATGCGCCCGAGGCGCTTCCATCCCAGCCCGATCTGAATGTCGGCCAGGATCTTTTCCAGGTCGAACGGCTTCAGGATGTAGTTGAACGCACCGAGTTGTCGTGCCTCCTCGGCCGCTTCATCGGTGCTGTAGGCGGTGATGATGATGACGGGCGTCTCGGGGTACAGTTTCTTGGAGGCGCGGAGAACCTCGATGCCGCTCGCGCCCGGCAGCCGGAGATCCGTGATCACGAGATCGTAGATCTCGTGGCCGAGCCGCTCGCACCCTTCGGTTCCCGTTTCCGCCAGATCCACCGCGTAGCCGTTCCTCCGGATGAGCGTGTGGAGAACCTTGCGCAGGCCCGGCTCGTCCTCCACAACCAGGATTCGTTGCATGATTCAGCGGTCCTTTCGCCGCGAGGAAACAGCGAGCCTGCTCATCCAACCCCCGCGCGGGCCACCTGGGCCGCACGTTCACGGGCCGCGGGGATGGTGATGATGACCTCGGTGCCGGCACCGACCGAGCTCCTGACCCGAATGTGCCCCTTGTGCTGCTCGATGATACGAAAGACGACGGCGAGTCCGAGCCCTGTCCCCTCGTGGAAACCGCCGCGGAACGGTTCGAAGGCATGCTCGATTTCCGCGTCGCTCATGCCGACGCCCTCGTCGGCGAACGAGACCAGCAACGACGAGGGGCCCTCGTACCGCGTGCGCACGGTCAGGACGCCCCCATCCCGCATCGCCCGCAGGGCGTTCTTCGAGAGGTTCCAGAAGACCTGCTTGAGAAGATCAACGTCCGCGATCGCCTCGGCCCCGCGCGGATCGAAGTCCGTCCGGATCGAGTGCCGGGAGGTGAATTCACCGCTGTTTCTCAACAGGGTCAGGGAATCCTCCAGAATGGGAACCAGGTCGACCGGCTCGGCACGAAAACGCCGCGGTCTGGCGAACATGAGAAAGTCACGGATGATGCCGTCGAGCCTCCTGGACTCGCGTACCACGATGTCGAGCAGTTCCTCTTCCTCGCCTCCCGGGGCGAGAGACTTCTTGAGCATCTGCGCCGATCCGGACATCGAGGCGAGTGGATTGCGTATCTCATGGGCGATGCCGGCCGACATCTCTCCCAGGACCGCCATGCGATCCTTGATCCGCACTTCCTCCTCAAGCGCCTTGATCTCGGTCAGGTCCTGGAACGAGAACACGTACCCGAGAGGGCATCCCTTCTGATCCTTGAGGATCGCGCCGGACACGCCCAGGAAAAGGGCCGCCCCGTTGGACCGTGTCGTCGTACTCTCGAACCGGAATCGGCGTTCCTCCTGGAAGGTCGTCTCGAGCTTCCGGACGAATCCTTCCTCGCGGCCCAGCAACGACGCCACGTCGGCGCCTTCCACCGTCTCGAGCCTTCGCCCCGTGATCTCCTCGGCGCCCCTGTTCATGAATGTGATCGTCCCGTCCAGAGCGGTCGTGACGATCCCACTCGTGATGCTCTCGATGATGTTCTCGTTGAGCGCCCGGACGGATGCCAGCGTTTCCTTCTTCTCCGCGAGCTCGGCGCCCGCCGCTTTCAGCTTCAGGCTCAGGTACGAGGCGAGGTAGGCCACCGAGAAGAAACCGACGAAGTGCGAGAACAAGGAATACGCGACGCGCTTGTTCGCCGCGAAGGCCTCGAGACCCACGTCCGCGGTGCTCGAGCCTTCCGGTATCACCCCGAATACGAGAAGGACGATCAGGAACCCGTACGTCAACCACGCGGTCGAGGCGAACGTCATCGCCCCGGCCCTGCCCAGCATGATGCTCGCCGCGATGATGGGCAGGAAGTAGATCAGGGAAAACGGCGAATTGATGCCACCGGTGACGTACACGAATCCCGTGATCAGCACGATGTCGCCCGCGATCTGCACCGACGCGGCAAGGCGGCTGCGCGACCAGACCGGATGAAGCAGCGTGTAGAGGATGGTCAACCCGAACCCCGCGCCGATCAGCAGGTAGTAACGATGGGAGCTGAACAGCGGCTGCCCGAGCAACCGCCCGATCACGAGCCCCGAGCCGAGCAGTGCCGAGAGCAGGACGGCACGGCAGAGCATCAGGGTCGTGAGCTGCCTCTGGAGTTCACGCACGGGACCGGGCTCCTTGGACTGCCGCTATGGCATGATGCTGATGAGCGTGAAGATCGGCATGTACATGGCGATGACGATGCCGCCGATCATGACGCCCAGGAAAGCGATCAGGATCGGCTCGAGCAGGGTCAGCAGCCCCGCGACAGCGTTATCGACCTCCTCATCGTAGAAATCGGCGATCTTGCCGAGCATCGTGTCCAGGGCGCCCGTCTGCTCGCCGACCCCGATCATCTGGGTCACCATGGGCGGGAATACCTTGGTCTCCTTCAACGGCTCCGCGATCGTCTTACCCGATTCAATGCTCGAGCGGGTCTCCATGATCGCGTCCTGGATGACCTTGTTTCCGGCCGTCTTGCCGGTGATATCCAGGGCGTCGAGGATCGGAACACCGGAGGAGATCATCGTGCCGAGGGTCCGGCAGAAGCGCGCCACGGCGATCTTGCGCAGCAGGATTCCCAGGATCGGCATCCTCAGCAACACCCGGTCGACCTGGCGCCGGCCGGTCTCCGTGCGATGGTAGGGACGAAATCCGAACCAGTAACCCGCGATCAGCCCGCCGATGATGAGCAGGGAGAACCGCTGCATGAAGTGACTCAACGCGATCACGATCCGGGTCGGCAGCGGCAGCAAGGCCCCGCCACCGAGGTTCTGGAACAGGGAGGCGAACACCGGGATGACGAACGTCAGGATGACCCAGATCACGCCGATGGCGATGGTGATGACCGCCACCGGGTAGATCATCGCCTTCTTGACGGAGGCCTTGAGTCTGACCGCCTTCTCGATGTGCTCGGAGAGCCGCTGGAGGATCGTATCGAGGATACCCCCCGCCTCCCCGGCGGCCACCATGTTGCAGAACAGGTCATCAAAGACCTTCGGATGTTTGCGCAGCGAGTCGGCGAGCGTGGCGCCCGACTCGATGTCCTGCCGCACCTCGAACAACACCTTCTGGAAGGTCCGGTTGGATTGCTGCGTGCCCAGGATCTCCAGGCATTGCACGAGGGGCAAGCCGGCATCGATCATGACGGAGAATTGGCGGGTGAAGATGGCGACCTCCTTCGAGGAAACGCCACCGCCGAACTTCGGCAGCGCGATCTCCTTGCCCTTCTCCGTGATGGCCGTCACCATGATCTGCTGCCGGCGCAGCGCGTGGATCACGGCCTGCTTGTTGTCCGCGGCCAGCACTCCTTCTTGAACCACGCCGCCGCGCGTCTTGCCTTTCCATGTGAACTGGGCCATACCTCATACCTCCAGGTGTTGTGCGAGGGCCGTCCTCAGGACCTGCGGCCCGCACGCATGGTCGGTGACGGTTGATTGATCAGGCCGGCACCGCGGTTGATCATTTCCTGCAGCTCCTCCACCTGGCTCGATCGAGCTCTCGCGGTCTGCAGACTGATTTGTTTCTTCATGTACAGCGTCGCCAGGGACTGGTTGAAGGTCTGCATCCCATGACGAGACTGCCCCGACTGCATCATCGCGTAGATCTGGTGGACCTTGTCCTCGCGAATGAGATTTCGCACCGCCGAGTTCGGGATCAGGATCTCCATCGCGAGCGCCCGGCCCTTGCCGTTCGCTTTGGGCAGGAGTGACTGGCACATGATCCCTTCCAGGACGAAAGAGAGCTGGGCCCGTACCTGCCCCTGCTGGTGCGAGGGAAACACGTCGATGATGCGGTTGATCGTCTGCGCGGCCGTGTTGGTGTGCAGCGTCGCGAAGGTCAAGTGCCCCGTCTCGGAGATTCTCAGCGCGGCCTCGATGGTCTCCAGGTCCCGCATCTCACCGATGAGGACGACGTCGGGATCCTGCCGCAGCGCCGATCGGAGCGCGTTCGGGAAAGAATGCGTGTCCGCGTGCAATTCACGCTGGTTGACCATGCATTTCTTGTGCCCGTGGAGATACTCGACCGGGTCCTCGATCGTCACGATGTGTTCGTGGCGCTCCGAGTTGATCTTGTCGAGCATCGCCGCCAGCGTGGTGGACTTTCCCGATCCCGTCGGTCCGGTCACCAGGATCAGTCCCCGGGGCTTCTCGCACAGCCTCGCGACGATATCGGGCAGGCCGAGATCCTTGAAGGTCTTGATCTCCCAGGGGATGGTCCTGAAGGCCCCCGCCACGGCCCCGCGCTGACTGTAGACATTGGCTCGGAAACGGGCGAGGCCCTTCACGCCGAAGGAGAGGTCCAGCTCGAGCGACTCCTCGAAACGATGTTTCTGATTGTCCGTGAGGACCGAGTAGCATAGCTGCTTGGTGTCCGCCGCCGACAGCGGCGGCAATTGCAGCGGAATCAACTTCCCGTCGATGCGGATCTGCGGCGGGGAATTCGTCGTGATGTGCAGATCTGTGCCGCCTTGCTCGACAAGCGTTTTCAACAACTGGTGCAGCGATACGGACATTGTTTCTCCCTAGGCAACCGTTTCTCTGAGAACTTCCTCGACGGTCGTGACACCGTCCCGCAGTTTCTGCAGACCGCTGCCCCGAAGCGTGAGCATCCCATCTTCGATGGCCTGTTTACGCAACTCCATGGCCGAAGCACCGCAGAGAATCATTTCCCTGAGCGCATCGCTGATCTCCATGACTTCGTAGAGTCCCACCCGGCCCTTGTAGCCGGTGTTGTTGCAGTTGGGGCAGCCTTTGCCTTTGTACAGCTTGATCTTCGCGCTCTCCTTCTCCGAAAAGCCCATATCGACGAGCGCGGCGGTCGGAAGATGGATCTCCTCCTTGCAACCCTAGCAACAGCGCCGGATGAGCCTCTGCGCGCAGATCAAGTGCACGGACGTGGCGACCAGGAACGGCTCGATGCCCATGTTCATGAGTCGGTTGATGGTCGACGGGGCGTCGTTGGTGTGCAGCGTCGAGAGCACGAGGTGACCCGTCAGGGCGGCCTTGACCGCCACCTCGGCCGTCTCGAAATCTCGGATCTCACCGACCAGGATGATGTTGGGATCCTGGCGCAGGAAGGAGCGCAGGGCGCTGGCGAAGTTGAGCCCGATCTGCTCCTTCATCTGGACCTGGTTGATTCCGTGAAGGTTGAACTCGACCGGATCCTCCGCCGTCATGATGTTCGTCTCCGGCGTATTGACGCGCGCCATCGACGAGTACAGGGTATTCGTCTTTCCCGAACCCGTCGGCCCGGTCACCAGTACCATGCCGTACGGCTTGAAGATCGCCTTCTCGAACTTCTCCAAGGCACCCGCCTCGAAGCCGAGTCGGGTCATGTCGAGCATGAGGTTCTCTTTGTCGAGCAGCCTGAGGACGATCTTTTCTCCGAACAAGGTCGGCAGGACCGAGACGCGGTAATCCATCTCCTTGTTCTTGCCCTGCAGCTTCATCTTGATCTTGATGCGGCCGTCCTGCGGCAGACGCTTTTCCGCGATATCCAGTTTGGCCATGATCTTGAGGCGGGAAAGGATCGCGTCACGCATCTTGAGGGGAGGATTCATGATCTCGTACAGCACGCCGTCGATGCGGTACCGGACGCGGAAGTCCCTTTCATAAGGCTCGATGTGAATGTCGCTGGCCGACCGCTTGATCGAATCCGTCAGGATCATGTTCACCAGCTTGACAACGGGCGCGTCCTCGCTGGAGGCCTCCAGCCGCGCCACGTCGAGGTCTTCCTCCTCCTCCAGGAGCTCGAGGTTCTCCGGCTCGGACTCGGACATCTCGTCCATGACCTTCTTGAGCTCGAGCTGGTGCGAGGAACCGTAGTAGTTGTCGATCGCCTCCTTGATGGAGATCTCGGAGGCGACCACGGGCTCGACGTTGTATCCCGTCATGAACTTGATGTCGTCCATGGCGAAGACGTTCGTCGGGTCGACCATGGCGAGGGTCAGCGTGGCGCCCGTGCGACTGATGGGAACGATGAGGTACTTCTGGGCGACTTCCGACGGGATCAGCTTGATGATCGATTCATCGATCTCGAGTGAGGAGAGCGAGATGGCGGGAACGCCGTATTGCTGGGAAAGAAGCTGGGTGATGTCATCTTCTTTGACAAGCGACAGCTTGACGAGATTGTACCCCAGCTTGCCGCCGTTCGCCCTCTGGTACTCGAGCGCCTTCTCGAGCTGCTCCCTGGTCAGAAGGTTGGCTTTGAGGAGCATCTCGCCCAGCTTGATGGCCATCGTGCTCCTCATGGTGAAGGCGGGGTGGACAGCCTGCCGTGCGATTCTGCATCGCCACCTGGAACGTCTGCCGCCTGCCGAGAAACGGCCGCGCGACCTGAATGCCCAGGCGCACGCTACTTATAGCGATTCGCGGGCCAAAAATTATGTCGAGTGACACTATTGTCAAGGCGATTTAACCTATTCATTCAATAGGACTTATATCCTCGTCCGGCGGCCCCGGGCTCCATCGTCCCACCGGGCCCGGCGAGAGCGGACCCCCTCGGGCGCGTTGACACCATGCTCGCCTCGCCTGTAGCTTTCGCCGGTGTCGACGATTCGCCATCCCGGGGCCGGCGAGACCGGCGCGGCCGGCCACATCCCGTACGCCGACCTCGCGCTGCTGTGGGTCGCAAGCCGCCTGGCCCTGCTGATCGTGGGTCTCGTGTCGACCAGCTTGCTCTCCTCGGGGCTGCTCGTGCAGAAGGGCAACCTGGTGTACCACGAGCCGGCCCCGCTCCCGCTGGAGATATGGGCCCGCTGGGACTCGGAGTGGTACCTGCTCATCGCGGACAAGGGATACGGCGCGGGCGATCCGGTGCAGGCGTTGCCGCCTCGTTACACACCGAGCGCCACGGCGGGATTTCTGCCCCTGTATCCGCTCCTGATCCGCGCCCTGTCGCCGACCATGGGAAGCGTCGCGTCGGGGGTGTTCATCTCGAACCTGTTCCTTGCCGGCGCGCTCCTGCTGCTGTATCGCCTCACGACGCTGGAGGTGCCCGGCGACGCCGGCCACCAGGCGGGGCTCGCGGCCTGCGCCGCGCTGCTCGTTTTCCCGACGACACTGTTCCTCTCGGCGGTTTACTCCGAATCGCTCTTCTTGTTCCTGGCGCTGCTGACGTTCGAGCGGGCCCGGCGCGGTCGTTTCGCGGCCGCGGCCGCGGCCGGTGCGCTGGCTGCCGTGACGAGACCGTTCGGGCTTCTGCTCGTCCTCCCGGTGCTGGCCGAATGGTGGATCCAGCGGCGGACCGACCCCTCCACGCCGAGGTGGGCCTGGGTGGCCGCGGCGGGCATCCCCGCGGGATTCGGTCTCTTCATGATCCTCTGTGCCCGAGTGTTCTCGGACCCGCTCGCTTTTTTTCACAGGCAGGAGCACTGGCGCGGGCGGATGTCCGGGCCGTGGCACGCGTTCGTGCGATGGTGGGACCAAACGCCGGCGGTTCACGGAGCGCATGACTCCACACTGGAGATGGTCACGGCCGCCCTCTTCATCGCGTTGTTGCCGATCATGGTCCGGCGGCTGCGCCCCTCGTACACCCTTTACGCGGCCGCGGGGATCCTCCTGCCGCTGTGCACCACGGTCTGGTCCTTCGGTCGGTTCGCCCTCACCATCTTCCCGGCTTTCATGCTGGTCGGCATCGGCTGGGTGGGCCGGCAGCGCCGCCTCGTGATCGTCTACGCCGTGATCGCCGCCACGCTTTCCGGGTTCTTCATGGCGTTGTTCGCCAACTGGTGGTGGGTGTCCTGACAGGGGGCCCCGAGGCTTCAGACTCCCTGGGCAAGCCTGTAGGCGAGGACGGGCGGCAGGCCGGCCTTCCTGATCTTCGCCTGGGCCCCGGCGATGTCGTACGCGACGCGCCTGACCCGTATCGTCTCGCGCCGCGTGTCCAGGATGGCGTAGGAAGCCTTCGGGTTGCAGTCGCGCGGTTGGCCGATGGAACCGGGGTTGACCAGGTAGCGACACTTCCGATCGAGCCGGACCAGCTCATCATCCCCTCTCACCAGCGCCATCGAGACGGCACCCCCCTCGAGGCGGAACACGCTCGTGAAATGGGTGTGGCCGAAAAAAGCGAGGGCAAGGTCGAGCTGCGAGAAGGTCTCATGCGCATCCGCGGCCTGCAGGATGTACTCCTCCTCGTCGAGCGGGCTGCCGTGGGCGATCCAGAACTTCCCCAGGTCGGCCGGTCCCTCGGTGAGTCCGTGCAGGAACCGCCGATTCTCCCCGGTCAGCCTTTCCCGCGTCCACATCACCGCCTCGCGGGCCACGTCGTGGAACGTCTCGGCGTTGGTGATCCCGCTGGCGGCCTTGTCGTGGTTGCCCCGCACCGCGTGCATCGGCTCGAGACGCCGGACCAGCTCGATGACCTCGTTGGGTTCGGCCCCGTAGCCGACGAGATCGCCGAGGATCACCGTTTCGTCGAATCCGAGCCGCCGGGCGTCATCGAGCACGGCCCGCGTCGCTTCCAGGTTCGCGTGAAGGTCACTCAGCACGAGGTAGCGCATCGTCATTCCACCCGGCCGAGCCGCGATGCGATGACACGGGCGATCCGATCGGGCGACCCGCCTGCACCGTCGGCCCGGAGGTCCGCGCCGCGGTAGGCCTCGATGCGCTCCGCCAGCAGCGCGGCCATCCGATCGCGGTCCCCCAGCAGGGGCCGCACCCCGCCGGAGCCACAGCGTTCGATCATCGTGTCCAGAGGCGCATCGAGCCAGACGCTGGTGCCGTTGTCGCGGATGAACTTCCGATTCTCGGGTCTCAGGAGGATCCCACCACCCGTGGCGACCACGACATCGCCGAGCGAGGCGATGGCCTGCAGG
>JBHHZN010000052.1:0-10037 GCA_046758155.1 Acidobacteriota bacterium
AAATCGTACGCCAAGACACTGCTCGTGCAGGGCCCCGAGACCGAGTTCCGCGTCAAGGTCCCCGAGCAGCCACGAGGCGTCCACCTGAATGACCGGGGTGAGGTACTGGCCCAGGACATCGTGATGGTTGCCAGATCGTCCTGACGGCCGACGTGGCGAGTCAGATGGGGCCGACCCGATCGCCACCGCCGAGATCAACAACTCCGGCCGGTCGGGATTCTGTCACGAGGAGATCGTGACAACCGCGGCCGCGACGACGAACACGGGCGAGAGCATCTCCGGGTGCACGCCATGGCACACACTCCGTCGCGCCGCCCGGGCCGCAGCGCGTCAGCAGAGGGTGGGTATGGTACGCGGACCGGTGGGCTGATGAATCGCCATTCGTGAGTGTGCCCCGTTCCGGGGTTCACTTCTCGGATGGCATCTTGTGCAGGGGAATGTTTCGCCAGGTGGGGATGGGCCCGCGAAGGTCCAGCGCCTCCCCCTTGACGCTGAAGAACAGGCCGGGTTCGAACTCGTCGACGAGACGATCATCATCGAAGAAGAGGTAGCCACTCTCGCGTCTGAGCGGCACCACCTCGAGTCGCATGCCGGCCAGCCTGATCTCGTAGTTTCCCAGGAAGGCTTCCCAGGATCTCCTGTCAGGACCGGGCGGCGGGCCAGCCGGCCCGTGGTCGAAGTCGTAGTGCCAGCCGTAGCGGACGCGAACGAGGTAAAGAGGTCTCCCATCCGCGTCCAGGGCAAAGCGGAACAGCTCGCGCTTGCCGCCTTTCCATTCCACGAACGCCTCACGCGCTGACGCGAACCGGAGCGGGAGTGTCTCTCCCTCGAATTCCACCGCGAAGGCGCCCTCATCCCTGATGACGCCGATCCGCCGGCTGCCGCGTCCCAGGTAGACACCGAGCAGGTTCCCGGCTCCAGGCGGAGCCGCCGGCAGGGCCTGCAGCCCCGCGTAGGGACGCGACTTCACGGGCTCGAGATCGGATGCTTCTGCAATCGCATCGATGATGTCCCGGGCCACCGAGTGAACGATGTTCTGGTCCATGGAGTTGCCGAGCACGGCGCTCCCCACTCCGAGATCCGGATACCAGCTCATGTGCGACTTGAAACCGAAGCCGCCTCCGGCATGCTCGTAGTACGGCCGGCCAAATCGCTCGTAGCGCCTCAGCCCCAGGCCATAGCCGAGATCCTGTCCTTCCACGGCAAACGACGGCGTCCTCATCTGTGCCAGCAGTGCCCTTTCCAGAATGACCTCGCCGTCGATCCGCCCGTTGTTGAGCTGGAATGTCAGGAAGGCTCCCATGTCCTTCGCGCAGGAATACAGGCCGCCGGACGGGATGAGGGCGAACTCCAGTGGCATCCTCTCGACCAGCTTCCAGTGGCCCACGGCACGATTTGTCTGACTCCGGATCACGTTCCAGTCGAAGGAGCTGTGCGTCATGCCCAGAGGGTCGAGCACCGTCTCCTTCATGTAGCCTGGGTAACCCTTGCCCGATACCTTGCCCAGGATGTAGCCGGCCAGGTCAACACCGAGGTTGGCGTACGCCTGATGCAGGCCGACCGGATACCGCAGCCAGGTCTGCTGGATGCTCTCGATGTGCGCCTCGAACGATGGGTAGCCGGGCTCATAGTTGTTGCCGACCGGCGCCTCGTGAGTGAATCCGGCCCGATGCGCCAGCAGGTGGCGCAGGGTCATGCGGCGCTCGGGATGTTCCTCGAACCGGCTGTGCACGGTGAACTCCGGCACGTAGCGGGTGATCGGCACATCCAGATCGACGAGGCCGTCCCGGACCGCGGCAAGAAGAGCGGTGGCCGTGAAGGTCTTGGACGTCGATTGCAGGCTGAAGATCGTCTCCGCGTCGACGGGAACCTGATGGCTCTCGTCGAGGAAGCCGAATCCCTCCACCCAGAGAGGGCCCTCCCGGCCGACGAGGGCAAGAGACAGCGCTTGCAGATGACTCGACTCCATCATCTCCGGAATCCGGGCCCGGAACCGGGAGACGATGCCGTCCAGGCCGGGAATCGACCGGGTTTCGTCCGCCGGACCGATTGCCGGGCCGCCATCAGCCCCGCCGGAGTTCGGGCTCGTTCCCGCCGGTGGCGCCGGCTGCGGCCCACAGACCGCACAGCTCAGGATCAGGCAGCCACCGAGGAGCCAGCGCCGGTGAACGGGTCTCGACATCGGGGCTCTCCTCTGTTTTCGACCTTGGTGGGTAGAACGCGGCAAGGCAACTCGAATCGTCTCGATTCGCCAGAAAGAGACACTACACCACTTCCCGGCCCCGAATACCTGAACGCCCCCGGCCTCGAGAAGGTTGCCCCCGAGATGGACAGTTACAACTCCTTCACGAGCATCCGCCCGCCGAAACGGATCTTGACGACAAAGAGTGCGAGGCCCGCCGCGAGAACCGGCCTACTGAGGTGGCGCGAGGTAGGGAAAGTCATCCAGAAACGGCACATCGTTGGTGGACGGAAACGGAGCATCGTTGGCCAGCGGGCGGGGGTCGCCCACCAGGTCCACGACGTCATCGGCCAGGTCACGGCCGTTGGGAAAGGATGCGCTGTGGGAGGTGTCGAAGATCAGGACGTCAGGCATGACGCCAAGCTTGTCCAGATGATCGCGAGGCGACAGCAGGTTCATCGCCTCGTTCTCGGGAAACTGGTTGCGAAGCCCCCGTCCAGCGAGATCAACCTGCGACCCGTGCACTTCCGGGATCTTCGAGGTGGCCCAGACCAGGATCGTGCCATGGGCCTCGACCATCTCAGCCGCCGGAAGCTGCAGCACGAGGGCGGCGACATTGCGGCCGATGCGCGGGCCGCGGATGAACGGGTCGTCGCGCAGTCCGATGAACAGATCGATCTCCTTCTTGACTCGACCGGGAAGACCCCGGACCTTCAGGTCCGGCCGGTGCCGCCGGCCGAAGCGAAACTCGAACTCCACGTCCGCGGCGATGCGTCCCGGTTCGGCCACGGTGCCGCCCAGAACGGCCACGTCATCGGGGTCATCGAACCTGACCTCGCTGTGTGTGTCGATGCTGATGCGAAGCGTCAGATCCGGTGGGAACACATACTCGGTGGCGCCCTCCGGAACCGTGGGGTCGAGGCAGACGGCAAGGACGAGATTCTCGCTGCGGATGAAGGCGAAAAGATCGGTGATGCGCGCATCGTGGCGCTGCAGACTGCGGAGCAGCGCCGTATCTCCGTGGTCCGACGCCAGAACGCCGGTCGGCACCACGCCCGGCAAGACGCAGGCCGCCAGCGCGATGACCCGCGCGGCCCGGTTTCCAGAGCCGTTCGAGGCCCTTCTCCACACATCCAGCAGCATCTGTCTCATGTTGCCCCCCTTGGCCTCCGGAAGATACGGCGACCCCGCACCGCGGTCAATTCGAACTTGCGACCCCCCCTGCGCGGGCATTCCGGGACCGGTTCACTCACGGCCCCACCACGCTCCCGGAGACCGGCCGGACCATGCCGGCAGCGCGCGGGACAGACGCCACCGCCAGAACAAGCGTATTGTAATCCGTGACCTTGCCCCGGGCCAATTGCGTACGCGGCGGGGCGCCTGTCATTTCCGGCCTCTCCGTCACGACATCATCGAGCGCCGGGACAATCACCCCGCGCCGACCGCAGGACCACCGGGCCGCCGGCCCGCGAGCTCACCTCTGGCGTGGAACCATGCGGTAGCAGACGGTGGTGCCGGTGAGCACGACCTCCCCGTCCTGTCGCTCGATGGTGACGGCGAGGGTGCAGACCGGCTTGGAGGGATGAAGCTCGATGACCTTCGCGGTGGCCGTGATCGTGTCGCCGATGAACACGGGCTTTTCGAACCGGAGATTCATGCTCATGAAGACGGTCCCGGGGCCGGGCATGTCCTCGGCCACCAGGGCGTTAAGGAGCCCGCTGGTCAGCCCCCCTTGAACGACCCGCCGGCCAAACGTTGTCTTCGCCGCGAATTCCTCATCGAAGTGCAACGGGTTGCGGTCACCGGTGATGTCGGCATACTTCTCCACATCCTCGCGCGTCACCGTCCGCGAGCGGGACGCGGTCTGACCGACAGTGAGATCCAGCTGGGGCATGGAGGCTCCTCTGCGTGCCCGAGGCGACGGTCTCCGTCAGGACGCACGCCGATATCGGCGCCGACGCCGGCGCGTGGGGCTCGGCCGGTCCACCGGCAGCGGGATGGACACGATCCCGTCGACGCTGCGTCGGGGAATCGAGGCTCCGACCCGACGCTCGACCTCGCGGACCATCTGCCGGTCGGCATCGGTCACGAATGTGTAGGCCTTGCCCTCCCGTTCGGCCCGGCCGGTGCGACCGATCCGATGTGTGTAGGCATCAGGGGTCCGGGGCATGTCGTAGTTGACGACGTGCGAGACCTGCTCGATGTCAAGGCCGCGGGCCGCGATGTCGGTTGCCACGAGGACGTCGAAATCGCGCCGGCGAAAACCCTTCATCGCCCGCACCCGCGCGCCCTGGGACATGTTGCCCTGCAAGGCCACCGCTCGATGGCCGGCCCGATCGAGCTTCTTGGCCAGCCGCTTGGCGCGGTGCTTCGTCCGTGTGAACACGATGGCAGAGACGAAGTCGTCGCCGGCGAGCACATGCTCCAGCAGGTCGAGCTTGCACTTATCATCGATCGGGTAGAGGGCATGCTCGATGGTGGGCAGCGAGCGCGTGTGATCTAGCTCCACCACGTGAGGATCGCGCAGCAACTGGTTGGCCAGCCGGCGGATCTCCATCGGCATGGTGGCCGAGAACAGCAGATTCTGGCGCTTCGCCTGCAGCGCCGCCAGGATGCGGCGGACATCCGGCAAGAATCCCATGTCGAACATGTGGTCCGCCTCGTCGAGCACCAGCGTATCGACCTCGTCAAGCCGGATGGCGCGGCGATCGAGCAGGTCGAGCAGGCGGCCGGGGCAGGCCACGAGGATCTCGGGAGGGTTCCGCAAAGATGCGACCTGCGTGTTGACTGAGACTCCGCCGAACACGGTCGCCACCCGGATGCGTGTGAAGCGAGCCAGCGAGCGGATGTCTTCGCCGATCTGGCTCGCCAGCTCGCGCGTGGGCGCCACGATCAACACCCTCGGGTTCGTGGTCCGGCGCCCGGCGCGCAGTCGCGTAAGAATCGGCAACGCGAAGGCGGCCGTCTTCCCGGTGCCGGTCTGGGCCAGGCCCAGGACGTCGCGCCCCGAAAGGATCGCGGGGATGGTCTGCTCCTGGATCGGGCGCGGCTGGACAAAGCCGGCCGCGCGAATGCCGCGCTGGACGAGCGGGCCCAGATCGAAGCCGGCGAACCCGTTGTCGGGCTCGCGGTCAGAGTCGTGCATACACAATTTTCCTTGTCGGCGGTCGTGATGGCCGGAGTGCCGGCACAGCGGTTCGCCGCGTTCCGACCTACACAACAGCAGCAGGTGGGGATGATCTTGCCACGGCG
Source organism: Acidobacteriota bacterium (assembly GCA_046758155.1). Lineage (GTDB taxonomy): Bacteria > Acidobacteriota > Polarisedimenticolia > JACPZX01 > DASXTC01 > JBHHZN01. The sequence goes on from JBHHZN010000052.1 coordinate 5,435, forward strand.
CAATCCCTGGCAGGGGATCCTGTTGTGCGCCGCCGGGCCGGAGAAGTCGGCCATTGATGTCTGCCATAGAGAACATACCAGCCCCGGACCCTCTCCGCCACCCCGCTGGCCCGGATCCGTGGTCGGGTGGCCTGTCAAGCGGCCGGGTCGTCCGGTCGCGCGTTCGCGCGATCTGGGCTCCCGGAACCGGGCGGCCGCCGCCCCCCGGACTTCTCGGGTCCTGACGAGCGCGGCCGGATCATGGCGGCCGCAGGTGGATCATTGGAGTAGAATCCACCCGTGGCGATCTTCGCACCGCTGTTCAGGGCCCTGAACGACGCTGGCGTCCGCTATGTCGTGGTCGGCGGCGTTGCGGTCGTGCTTCACGGGTACGCCCGCTTGACCGTCGATGTCGACCTCGTGATCGACCTGGACGAGAAACCGGCGAGGCAAGCGATGAACACACTCGTGGATCTCGGGCTGCAACCACGGATTCCTGTGAATCCGGTGGCGTTCGCGGACCAATCGATCCGCGAGGCATGGATTCGCGATCGTGGAATGCAGGTCTTTTCCATGGTCGATCCCTCCAACCCGATGCGCGTGGTCGATCTCTTCGTTCACCCTCCCCTGCCGTTCGAGGAGATGTGGGCACGTGCAGAGAATTTTGAGTTGCAGGACACCACCGTGAGCGTCGCGTCGATTCCCGACCTGATCCAGATGAAACGCATCGCGGCGCGGCCGCAGGACCTGGCCGACATCGAGGGGCTCGAAGGCATCCTGCGGGCCCGGCAGCAGCGTGGCGATGAGTGACCGTCCCCGAATCGACGGTCGATGGGATGCCACGTGGGAAGGAGTGCGCAAGCAGCACCTGACGTCGAGTCTCTCCGCGACCCCTGATCAGCGGCTCGCGTGGCTGGAGGAAGTGCTGGATCTGGCCCGTGCTTCCGGCGCCCTGGGGACAACACCTCCCGACGACGCATCAAGGCCTTCAAGATCCGTCCACCGCCACGAGTCGGGCTCGAACGGGTAGACCTCGACCGCCTTCCCGGGGACCGCCATGGACGGACAGAACGGTCCGCCTCTCCCCGCCCGGATCGTGTCTTCGTCGGGTCGCCGGATCGAAGGCCGGGCGGCTAGTCGCCGCCGGATTGGGGGGCAAACCGCTCGGCGATCAGGTTCAACGCCTCGTCGCGACTGATGGCACCATCCAGATAGCGAGGCCAGATCTCACCTTCCACGTCGGCGATGGCGCCGGTTCTCGCGTACAGGCTGGTGGCCTCACCATAGGCCACATGGTCAGGGTTGAAGAGACGGCGCACGGTCTCGGCGGCCTGCACGAACATCAACGTGTGGGGCACGTTGCGGTAGGCGCCATCCCTCGGTGAGAGGCCACGTTTCTCGAGCAGCGCGCGAAGCGTGGTGAAGGCAGTGTCATCGCCCCGGGAGGCCAGATCAAGAGCATGACTGGACTCATGGAGAATGGTCTCGATCAGAAGATCGTCGGTGCCACCCACGTGGATATCGACAACCGACGCCGGCGCTCCGCCTCGCAGAAAATACGTCATTGCCCCCGGCGGGTTGGCGGCCGACACCAGAAAGACCGGCACCGAGATGCCCGGGTCCGGGATGCCGAGAGACTGCATCATGAAGGCGAGGGCGTTCCGATGCACAGGCATGAAGTTCTTTTCCAGGTCGGCGATACGGCGTTCGAGGGCCACCTTCCGGTCCGGCCAGGTCACCTGTTCAAAGTCGGGCAAGAGCTTCCGGAACGCCGTGGCGAGGCGCACCGCATCGTCGCGGATCGACATCTTGCGCCCGTGTCGCTCGTACGGGTCCGGCAGGTCGCCGAAGCCCTGCACCAGAGCCTGGGCGTCGGCCGCGGCAAGAACCTGGCTATCGAGTGGCCCCCAGCCGCCGAAGCTCCCCATTGATTGCTGGATGAACCGGGCGGCCGCAACCGCATCCTCGTGGCCCGGGGACGGGTCATCGTCCGCAGCCGCCTGGGCCCGAACCTCGTAATAGAGGTCGACGAGAGGCGAGATGCGCAGCTCGAGATGTGTGACCTCGGCTGCCTGCGCCGCCGCCATCTCCGGCCCCGGAGCATCGGCCGGCAAAGTTCCCGCATCCCCCGGCGCGCAGCCCACGCAGAGGAGGAATGCGAGAACGACCGGCGACGCGAGCATCGTCGCTGGTACAGCCAGGCGATTCACCCGCGTGGCTCCAGCGACGGCCGTTGCGCCTCGACAGTTCTCCCGGTCGTCGTGTCTCCTCCCATCCTCACCCGACATCCTCGACATAATGAATCTCGCCCTCGACCACGCCGCCCCGCTCCCCTGCCGCGGCGGAAGCCGGGTCCGCGGTGAACGCCCTGGCCCGGTCCATGTCGCTGACCGAGAGCAGGAAGAAGACCTCACCGGGGTCTTCCGTTGATCGCCAGAGGCGCACGACGCCCAGGCCGGCCTCGCGGCCCCGGTCCAGCTCGGAGTCGAAGACACTCTTCCACGTGTCGAAATCGCGCACCTTGTTGCGAACCAGCATGTAGGGCATGGCATCCTCCCATCAGACGAGACGGGACCCAGTCTAGCGCAGCCACCGGGAATCGAGCCCTGCAGGCGCGCGCCGTTCATGTCCCGTCAGGTATGTTCCCTCTCGTGTCGCAAGACACGACCGCAGTGAATGATCCCGGTCGCCCGAGCGATCGGAGTGACGTGGCCACCCGGATGGCGACCTGTTTCGCTGGACGACCACGCTCTGGTATTCTCGGCCGATCACGGCCCCGAGGACCGCACCCCGAGGGGGGCCTCGTCGGGCCGGCGTTTCTCGCTCCACCTCGAGTCGACATCGGAGAGGACTCGCTGCATCGCAGCCTTTCAGGGAGTATTCAGATGCGACATTCCCGGACCATCCTGTTCATCCTCCTGGCGTTGCTTGCCATCCCCGCGGCTGCCGACGACTGGCCCCGCTTCCGCGGCGCGAACGGCTCCGGTACCTCCGCGTCGACCGGCCTCCCCACCGAATTCGGCCCCGGCAAGAACAAGGTATGGGAATCCGCAATTCCCTTCGGACGCTCCTCACCGGTCATCGCCGGCAACCGCATCTTCGTCAGCGCCATCGAGAACGAAAATCTTGTCACCATCGCCCTCGACCGGGGAACCGGTGAGACGATCTGGCGAAGCGCGCTCGAGCGCAACCGCACCGACGAGTTCCACCACGACACGAACTCGGCCACGACCACCCCGGTCACCGACGGAAGCAACGTCTACGTCTTCTTTCAGGAGGTGGGCCTTCTCGCCTACGACAGCCGTGGCAAGGAACGCTGGAGACTTGAACTGGGTCCGTTCCGCAACTTCTACAGCATCGCCGCATCCCCGCTGCTCGCCGGCAACACCTTGTTCATGCTGTGCGACCAGGCAGAGGGTTCGTTCCTCATCGCCGTGGACACGAGGACCGGCACGGAAAAGTGGCGCCGAAACCGCCCGGCCCGCCTCGAAAGCTACACCACACCGATCCTCTACCCGGAGAAAGGCAAGTCCAGGGCCCTGATCGTCTCGGGCAGCCGCTGGATCGACGCCTACGACGCCAGGACGGGCGAGACCCTCTGGTCGCTCGGCGACGTTGGCGCGGGGCCGATCTCCAGTCCCGTGCTTGCCGACGGCATTCTCTTCGTCAACGCGCCGGATCACGCAGAGGACGGCTGGGCTCCGTTCGACGGCGTCCTCGCCGAATACGACAAGGACGAAAACGGTCAACTCTCCCGGGAAGAAGTCGCGAACGCCTGGCTGATCGAGCACTTCGGCTGGCTCGACCACGACGCCGATGGCGCCATCTCCGCGAGGGACTGGAAGGCGATCGGCGATGAGATGGTGAACGACAACTGGGGCGTGTACGCGGTGCGGATCCCGGCCGGGAAAGGTAAGCCGGAGGTTGTCTGGAACTACCGCAAGAACGTGGCCGCGATCTCCTCTCCGCTGGTTTACGACGATGTGTTCTACATGGTGCAAGACGGCATCCTGACGAGCCTCGACGCGAAGACGGGTGAATTGCTCAAGCGCGGGCGCCTCGGGACAGGCTCGGCGAAGGTCTACGCTTCGCCGGTCGCGGCCGACGGGAAGATCTACATCGGCACACTCGAGGGAACGATGGTCGTGCTCCGTGCCGGCGGCGAGTGGGAGACGCTGGCCAGCGTCGACCTGGATGATGAGATCTGGTCCTCGCCGGCGATCGCGGACGGACGGCTCTACGTGCGGACCCGGGGAAAGCTCTACAGTTTCGGGACTGTCGGAGATTGACCGGATCAGCGGGTCCGGATCAACTGCTGGTCCCCATCTTCGCTCGTAGGTCGTCGAACCAGTTCTGGACCACGCGGATGCGATCGGGGAAGACCTTGTCCACCGCGGCCGACTGGGCCGCCTTATCGGGCCACTTGATGAACAGGAAACGTCCATCCGGAGCGACGTCATAGGGCCGAATCGGAGATACTGCCGCGTAATCCTCTGCCTCGAAGAGTTCGATCGGTCGACCTGCCGTCAAGCGATCACCGGAGGAGTCGATCGAGACGGCGAAGACCCTGATGGCCATGCGTTTGGCTTCGACGGAAACATCCTCGCGTGCATCGACGTCGAGG
>JBHHZN010000053.1:0-10033 GCA_046758155.1 Acidobacteriota bacterium
ATGGTCGCCTGGCTGCCCGAGTGCGGCTGCACGTTCGCGTGCTCGGCGTGGAAAAGCCGGCAGGCGCGCTCGCGCGCGAGTCGCTCGATCCGGTCGACGTGCTCGCAGCCCCCGTAGTAGCGCCGGCCGGGGTACCCTTCCGCGTACTTGTTGGTGAAAACCGTTCCGGTCGCGGCGAGGACCGCCGGGCTGACGAAATTCTCCGAGGCGATCAGTTCCAGCGTGTCCTGCTGGCGGCGGATCTCGGCGTCGAGAACGGCCGCCAGATCGGGATCGGCCGCGGCGAGCGGATGGGTCATGATGCTCCCCCTCCCGTGGACAAGGGGCCGAGCAGTCTCTCGTACTCGGCCAGGGCGAAAAGGTCGGTCATGCCGGCGACGTGGTCGGCGACTAGGCGCGCGAAGCGACGGTTGCCGCGGTACCGGGTCGCGATCTCCTTCTCCATGGCGCGAGCCGGTATATCGCGCAGGAACCTGCCGCCTTCATCCTGCTTGAAACGCAGGAGGAGGTAATCATCCGCCAGCCGCGGATCGGTCGTCAATGTCCTGAACAGGCCGTCGATGATCCGCCGCGCGCGGGCGGCGACGCCGCGCAGGAACGCCCCCTGGTACAGCGTGCGTTCGACGAACTCCCGGAGGCGATCGAACATCCGCGAGGCGCGGGCGTTCAGCGCGATGGTGGCCGGGCGGACCGCGGCGCGGGCCCGCAGGAACTCCTCGTGCGAGCCGACGTGGAACGACCGCGTCCACGCCTGCAGCGTCCCCTGCGAGTTGTGGATGAGCCCGGCGACGAGCATGTGCGTCAGGCCCCGGTAGATGACTCCGGCCCGCAGGTGGAGCCCGCCGCGGCCCGGGGCGGACGCCCGGCGGCTCCGGCCGGGTCCGATCCGCGCGAGAACCTCCTTGACGATCGGGAGCCTCTCGATCGCGTCGATCTCCAGCGCGCCGGCGCGCAGGCCGTCGTCGACATCCTGGATGACGGTCGATACCTCATCCACCACCGCGACGACCTGGGCCTCAAAGAACGGCTCCCATTCGATGTGGAGCTGCTCGAGCGCCGGGCCCGCGGCATCGATCTGCGTCCGGGCCTGCGGGGTCTTCCACCCCGGAGCATGCTTCAGGATTCCCTCCCGCGTGAGGTCGGTCAAGTTGAGTCCGGCGTGCGGGTACCATTTCTCGAGCCGATCGACCACGCGCAGGCTTTGAGCGCTGTACCGGAACCCTCCCCCGCGCACGCCCAGAACCGATGCCAGGGCCGCCTCGCTGGCCGGCCCGAAGGGAGGCGTCCCGAGCTCGTGCCCGAGGGCGATCGCCTCGACGAGGTCCTCGTTGAGTCCGAGACCCCGGGCGACGGTCCTTGACAACTGACTGACCTCGAGGGTGTGAGTCATCCGATCGCGATATCGTTCCCTCGGCGGCATGGCGCCGCCGTACGACTTCAATCTCAGCCGGTGGAAGGCGCGGCTGTGCAGGATGCGGTCCCGATCACGCTGGAACTGCGTCCGGTAATCGAAGGCCCGCCCTTCCCGATCGCGCGGCACACAGCGGCGTGCATCGGAGCTTCTCATGGCGACCGTCGCAAGCCGCTGGTCTTCGTCCCTCTCCAGCGCTTGCCGGGTCGGGTCCGCTTGGTCTCGGGCCATAAAGTGCAGAATGGAACGCGGCAGAACAGCCTTCGTCACACGACGGGAAGGTCGACTTGGACACAGGATATCCGATGGGAGACGGCCAGATCAAGGAGACCGTCAAGCCGGACGCTGCGCCCGTGTCAGGTCCTCGTAGGCTACGGCGACCACGGCCCACATCAGCGGCCAGGTGAACATCAACCCCGCGAAGAAGAGGACGATCCCCGAGACCGCCACGAGCAGGGTGACCAGGAAGAAGATGCTCCGGTCGAGCATGTCCTCGGCGCCCGGCAGCTTCCGGCTCGCCTCCATCGCCTCCGGTAGCGGCAGCTCCCTGTCCACGAGGAACGGGAAAACGAAGCAGAACATGGCGCCCAGCACGATGCCGGGAGCGACGCCGAGCAGGAGCCCCAGGAAGAGCATCAGGGAAAAGACGACACCGCCGACGAGATTGTTGCTGAAGTGATCGAATCCGCGGAACAGGTCGGCGAAGACCACCGGCTCGCCCCGCAGGTGCTTCAAGGTGATCCAGACGATGCCGCAGATCGCGGGGCCGATCAGAAGGCCGAAGGCGGCGAAGGCGAACAGATGGAGCAGAAGACCGCCGAGAATGTAGTGGACCGGATCGTCGGCCACGATCTTCAGGGCCCGGCCGAAGTATCCGCGCTCGATCACAGATCCTCGATGGGGCTGGGCTCCCGCTCGACGGGTTCGGGGCGTAGGATCAAGTACGTGATCGATCCGGCCGATGTGAAGAAGACGAACGGGTACGCGAGGGTGAGAACGAACAGGACGAGCAGCGACGAGCCGAGCAGCGTTCCCGCCAGATCGTAATGCCACGCGACGGCGGCCCCGGTGGAGGACAAGGGGAGCATGCCGCGCAAAGGGTGCAGGAAGATCCGGAAGAAGGAGGGGATGGCGGCGAAGATCCGATCGAGCCTGTCTCCCATGATGGCACCGGCCGCCGCCGTGCTCAGGCTCACGCTGGCCCAGACGACCAGCCCTAGGATGAAGGCCATCAACGTGCCGACCGCCGCGACGATCAACTCATACAGCAGCAGGAGCAACGGCTCGTTCCTCGCCAGCTTCACGATCTCGACCATGGCCCCGACCGCGCCGGTTCCCCGGATCGCCACGATCGTCGGGTAGAGGAAGGCGCCGACCATGTGCACGGCGGCGATCACGACGATGACCAGGCTCATCAGGAAGATGAGCAGGAAGGAAGCCGAGAAGATGATCGGGCCCACGCCGGGGATGGCGCCCACCATCGAGATCATCGCCTCGGCTGTCAGGAGCAGGATCGTGATGCCCCCGAACGTGAGCGGGATGCCCATGAGGGTGACCCATCGCTCCCGCGTGAACTGGCGCATCTCCGCAGCGCCCACGCGGCGGTTCTCCAGCAGTTGCACGGTGGTCATGCGCGCGACCAGCCCCGAGAAGAGCACGCAGATGCAGGTGGCGAGGATGGCCCCCAAGACGGTGAACACCCGGTGCGCCGCCTTCTCCCCGGTGCGATCGCCGAGCCACGAGAACATCCCGTAAGCGATGCAAGCCGCCATCAGGCCGGCCGCCCCCACCGTCAGCTTCTGCGTGTCGAAGGCGACCTGCACGGCGAGCGGGATATCCCGGATGGTCCACCGGCGCTGTGGCGGGGAGGCAGAGGACGCGCTGCCTGGTATCGGTTCCAAGGCGCCTCCCTAGAAAAAGGAGCGTCATCGTATCCGAACGGCCGGTGGGTGTCAACGCTGCCGGAAAAGCCCCTGGCCATCCGTTCTCGTGCGCCCGCCCGTGCGCCGGACGGGCAATGGCGCCCGGGCGGTGTATCAGGTAATGTGGCCGTCATGAGACGCTATCGCCACTTGCTGGCGGTGCTGATGGTCCTGTCCTGCGCTTCGCTTCCGGCGGCGCGTGCCGCCGCCCCCGAGCGGCCCGAGCCGCAGGCGCCGGAACTGGGCGCATTCGCCGTCCAGGTTGCCGTCCGGCTCGGCCTGAAGCCTCCACGCGGCGGGTTCACCCCCGCCGCCGCCGCCGAGGCGCTGCGCGGCCGGGGGATCAGCCTGCGGCCCGAGATCTCCGGCTGGCTCACCGAGGCGGACGTCGTGACGATCCTCAACGGCCTGGGTTACAAGGTCCGCACGACGACGCCGTCGAGGATCGTGACCGAGCCGCGGGCGGCCCTCCTGCTGGAAGCCTTCATACCCCCGCGGCGATAGTCGCATCCTCGCGGCGGCAGACCTTCACGAAGTTGTCCAGGATGCGCCTGCCGGCCGCCTCGTCGCGTTCGCTCAACCCTTCGAGCAGTCGATCCACGTGCCGGCCCGGGTCCTGCTGGCCGTGCCGCTCGACGTCGGCCATCAAGCTGTCCCGGCGAAGCTCTATCAGGAGGCGCAAAGCGCCGGCCGTCAGCTCCGGATGAAACTGAACGCCCCACACCCGTGCGGCGGCGCGAAAGGCCTGCACGGGGGCGGCGCCGTTGGAGGCCAGCAGCGCCGCTTCCGGCGCGAGCCGCTGGATGCGGTCCTCGTGCGTCGCCATCACGGTGATCTCTTCTGCCAGCCCCTCGAACAGCGGATCCGCCCGTCCTTGTTCGGTCAGGTTCAGGCGGACGGCGCCGATTTCCCAGCCGGCGGGGTTCAAGACGACATCGCCGCCTCGGGCCTGAGCCAGAAGCTGCGCTGAGAGGCAGACGCACAGGACGGGAGGACCGATCCGCTCGGCGCGGCGCAAGAATCGATGCAAAGCGTCCATCCAGGGCTCATGCCGGTAGGCCGCGCTGGTGGCGCCGGTGACGATGATCCCGAGGCAGCGCGTCATCTCGGGAAGGGGGCTGCGAGTGATATCGTACACGGCGAAGCGTAGATCGTGATGCCGCATCGCGTCGATGAACCAGCGGTCGTAGTCGCCGTACTCGCGCTGCACAGGTTCGGCCGTCGAGCCTGTCCTGAGGATGATGATCGGATCCACGAGGGCAACTTAGGCGTGCGGCCCAGCGACTGTCAACGGGGTCCTTCCCGGGTTCCTGTTGTCGCCTCCTCCGGCCGGAGCTTCCCGCGGACTCTCACCGCCCCGTCGACGGGAACGCGCCCGGGAGGGGTGGGGGAAGATGGTTCAGCGCACTCCGGTTCCGCGGGGGTCGTTCGTCGGGGGGCGAGAAAGTCGGTCCGGACCATCGCCCGGGCCCGGGCGGTGGAATCTCGCGGGGGGCGAGGGGCGGGTTCGCCCGACCAGGTGCCGTCACGTTGACCGGTTCGAAAGGAGTGGATTATTATCTGCCCCCTTAGTGCGATCGAGGGAGCTGGGGGGCAGCGGGCGGCGAAGACCACGCATGACTCGACGTGACCACGACCCGAAAAACTTCACGCAGGATGGGCCGCTGCACGCGATCCGTCTGGGGGACCGTCGCGCGCGCAGGCTGGTGTTTCTGCACGGGATCACCGGCTCGCGCCGCTACTGGCAGCGCCGGGTGGCGCCTCTCGCGCGCCGCTACCGGCTGCTGATCCCCGATCTGCTCGGCTTCGGCCTCTCACCGAAGCCGCCCGTGGAATACACCATCCCGCGCTACTGCGCGAGCGTACGGAAGTTTCTGGAGGATGCCGGAGCCACCGACAGGCCGCATGTCCTGGTGGGGCATTCGCTCGGCGCCCTCATCGCCATCCAGTACGCCATCGATCACTACGATGACGTCGAAGCGCTGATCCTGCTGAGCTTGCCGCGGTTCGAATCGGCCGAGGAGGCCCACCGGGTTTTCTGGCACGGATCGCCCCAGTACCGCCGTCTTCTCAACGAGCATTCCGTGGCCGAGAACCTCGCGCAAATGAGACGGTCGGGAATCGACCTGTTCCTGAAGTACATCATCAAGTTCCCGTGGGGGGTGCTGGCCGATTGCAGAAAGTTCACGATGCGTTCGCTGACTTCGACCCTCGAGCAGTGCCTGCTGAACTACAGGGTGGACGACACGCTGTCGAGGCTGCGACCGCTGCCGATCCTGCTGATGCACGGCCTGCGCGACGGGGTCGCGCCGTTCGACAATATCAAGGACTTGCCCCGTCGTTACCCCTTCATGCGGCTCGAGGTGATTCCCTCATCGGGCCATCACGTGTTTCTGACGCACAGTCGCCACAGCCTGCGCGTGATCGAGTCATTCCTCGAATCAGTCCCGTCGCGCGACAACGGCCGGCGGGGTGACGATCCGCGGCGAGGACGCGCCAGGGTGGGTCGGCTGATGCGGACCGCCTCGCGCGCGACGTGAACGGGGCCGACATGTCCGCGCCGGAGGGGCCGGCGCCGCCGCAGCGCCCGCGTCTCGCGAGGGTCCCCTCCATGCGGCCGAGCCCGGGCGCCTCGTGAATCTCCTCTCCTGGTTGTTCACGGTCGGCCTGATCGTCGGCGTGCCGGTCCTCTCGCTGAGGAGTGTGGCCTCGATCGCGTCTTTTCCCGGCACGCGGGCCGCCTTGTACCTCAACGCGAGCGCCACGCTGTGGCTGCTCGGCCTGGCGGGATGGCTCGTGATCTTCCTCGGCGGCCGGCCGCTGGGGGAGGGGATCTCCGGCGCGGGTCCTTCCTCGACGGGCCCCGGGGGCCTGGCGCTCTGGAGCGTGGGGTTGACGGCGGCCGGGCTCATCATCTTCACCGCAAGCCGGCTCCTTGGCCGGCGGTTCGGCTGGAAGGAATCGGCATCTCTGGAATGGCTGCGCCCGCGGGGCCCGAGGGACGCGCTCCTGCTGGCCTGCGTCCTGGCTCCCTCGGCGGGGATCTGCGAGGAGTTCCTCTACAGGGGATTCCTCCCGGCGCGACTCGGCATGCTCGGGACACTGCCGGCCGCGGTGGTCTGCTCGGCCGCTTTCGGGGCGGCGCATCTTCACCAGGGGTGGCCCGGTGGGCTGCGGGCGGCTCTTGTCGGGTTCCTCCTTGCGGGACCGCCGTTGCTGGCCGGATCGATCATCCCCTCGATGATCGCTCACACCGCGATCGATATCCTCGCCACGCTTCTCGTCTGGCCGCTGCTGGAGCGGCGCGGGCCGGAGCCCCGCCCTGCCGGCGGATCCCGGGCCGCTTGACAGGCCGGGCGGCTCATCTTACTGATGACAGCGAAAAGGCGCCCCCGCCAACCCGTTCCAAGGAGAGGAGAATCGTTCGATGAGATGGGATCGTCTCACCGTCAAGAGCCAGGAGGCCGTCCGCGAGGCGGCTGAGACGGCCGAGCGTCTCGGCCACGCCGAGGTGACCTCCCTTCACCTGCTGCAAGCGTTGCTCCAGCAGCGCGAAGGGATCGCGGAGAGCATCCTGCGCAAGCTGGGCGCCGACCCGGCGGACATCGTCTCGCAGCTCGAGACACATCTGTCCCGGCTGCCCAAGGTGACCGGGCAGGCCGGGCACCAGCCGGTCATGGGACGGGATCTGGCCCGCGTTATCGAGGACGCCGGCAAGCTACGATCGCAATTCAAGGACGAGTACACGAGCACGGAGCATCTGCTCCTGGCGATTTCCAGCGCGAAGGACCTGCCGGCCGCCCGGGTGCTGGCCCAGGCGGGGGCGTCACCCGAGAGCTTGATGGCCGCCCTCAAGGCGGTGCGCGGAACGCAGCGCGTGACCGATCAGGATCCCGAGGGGAAGTACGAGGCCCTCAAGAAGTACGGACGCGACCTGACGGAGCTGGCGCGCCGGGGGAAGCTCGACCCGGTCATCGGCCGCGATGACGAGATCCGCCGCGTCGTGCAGGTGCTGGCGCGCAGGACGAAGAACAACCCCGTGCTGATCGGCGAGCCGGGCGTGGGCAAGACAGCCATCGTGGAGGGACTTGCCCGGCGAATCGTCGATGGCGACGTGCCCGATTCGCTCTCCCACAAGCGATTGATCCAGCTGGATCTGGCGGCGATGGTGGCCGGCGCGAAGTATCGCGGCGAGTTCGAGGATCGTCTCAAGGCGGCCCTGCAGGAGATCACCGCCTCGGAGGGTGGCATCATCCTGTTCATCGATGAGCTGCACACGCTGGTCGGCGCCGGGTCGGCCGAAGGCGCCATCGATGCGTCCAACATGCTCAAGCCCGCGCTGGCGCGCGGCGAGCTGCGCTGCGTCGGCGCGACGACGCTGAGCGAATACCAGAAGTACATCGAGAAGGACAAGGCCCTCGAGCGGCGCTTCCAGCCGGTGATGATCCCCGAACCGGATGTCGAGGACACCATCGCGATCCTGCGGGGTCTGAAGGATCGCTATGAACTCCACCATGGCGTGCGTATCCGCGATGCGGCCCTGGTGGCTGCCGCCACCCTTTCGCATAGATACATCACCGACCGTTTCCTGCCGGACAAGGCGATCGATCTGATCGACGAGGCGGCGGCGCGCCTGCGGATCGACATCGACTCGATGCCCATCGAGATCGATCAGGCCAACCGCGAGATCGGACGGCTCGAAGTGGAAAGAGAGGCGCTCAAGAAGGAACGTGATCGGGCGTCCCGGCAGCGTCTGCCGGAGCTCGAGAAGGAGCTCGCCAGGCTGCGAGAGACCGCCGCGGCCATGAAGGCGCGATGGCAGGCCGAAAAGGACGCGATCCAGAAGATCCGCTCGCTCAAGCAGCGCATCGAGGCCGCCACCATCGAGGAGGAGAAGGCGCAACGCGCGGGCGATTACGGCAAGGTGGCCGAGCTGCGCTATGGTGTCATCGCTTCGTTGAACAAGGAGATCGAGCAGGCCAAGCAGCGCCTGGCCGGCATGCAGGCGGAGCGCCGGATGCTCAAGGAGGAAGTCGACGAAGAGGACGTGGCCACCGTCGTCTCGCGCTGGACCGGCATCCCGGTCGCGAAGATGCTCCAGGCGGAAGCGGACAAGTTCCTGCACATGGAGGAGGGCCTGCAGCGGCGCGTGGTGGGCCAGGAAGAGGCGGTGCGTGTCGTCTCCAACACGCTGCGCCGATCGCGGGCGGGTCTTCAAGATCCGAACAGGCCGCTCGGTTCGTTTTTCTTCATGGGCCCGACCGGCGTCGGCAAGACCGAGCTGGCGCGCGCGTTGGCGGAGTTCCTCTTCGATGACGAGCGCAACATGATCCGGCTCGACATGTCGGAGTACATGGAAAGACACGCCGTCGCCCGGCTCATCGGCGCCCCGCCGGGCTACGTCGGTTACGAGGAAGGCGGCCAGCTCACCGAGGCCGTACGCCGGCGCCCCTACGCCGTCGTCCTGCTCGACGAGTTCGAGAAGGCGCATCCCGATGTGCACAACATCCTGCTCCAGATCCTCGACGAGGGGCGGCTCACGGACGGCAAGGGGCGCGTCGTCAACTTCCGCAACACGATCATCATCATGACATCGAACATCTCCGGATCGATGATCTCCGATCAGGCCAAGCACGGCGGCGTCGTGCCGGAGGCGCTCGACGAGGCGCTCCGCGCCCGGTTCCGCCCCGAGTTCCTCAACCGCATCGACGAGATCGTCGTCTTCCGCAGCCTCGACGAGGAGGCGCTCGGCAAGATCGTCGCGATCCAGACGCAACGCCTCCGGGCGCTGCTGGCCGACCGGCAGGTCGACCTGGAGTTGACACTGAAGGCGACCGCCTGGCTCGCGCGCCGCGGCTACGACCCGGATTACGGCGCCCGGCCGCTCAAGCGCGCGATCCAGCGCGAGGTGCAGGATCCGCTGGCGACGAAGCTGCTGGAAGGGACGCTCGCGCCGGGCGATCTGGTGAAAGTGGATGTGGATGCATCGGGTGGAAAACTGGTGTTTGCGACCAGCACCCAGGCGGCGGCGATAGCCAAGCCGGTTTCTTGACACCCTCGTCGGGTGATATCTATGCTGGAAAAAATGAGGAGGTGAGCACGATGGCTCTGACACGGTGGGATCCGTTCCGCGATCTCGTGACGCTGCAGGAAAGGATGAACAGATTGTTCGAAGATTCCATGGCGCGGTCCAACACGACCGACCAGGAGATGGCGATGGGGGCATGGACGCCCTCGGTGGATATCTTCGAGACTCCGGAGAAGGTCGTTCTGAGAGCCGATCTGCCGGGCATCCCCGAGGAGGATATCGACCTGCGCATCGAGAACAACAGGCTGACATTGCGCGGAGATCGGAAATTCCTGAAGGAGACCAAGGAGGAGGACTACCACAGGATCGAGAGATCCTACGGGACCTTCTCGCGCTCGTTCCAGTTGCCGGGTGCGATCGATCAAGAAAAGATCTCGGCCATCCACAAGGACGGCGTGCTCGAAGTCAGCCTGCCGAAACGCGAAGAGACGCGACCGAAGCTGATCAAGGTCAAGCTGGAAAAGTGAGGGTGATGGTTTGAACGGGCTGAAGACGGCGATCCTGCTCGGTGCGCTGACGGGCGCGCTGTTGGTGTTCGGAGGCATCCTCGGCGGCCGGGGGGGCATGACGATCGCGCTCCTGCTGGCGGGGGTGATGAACATCCGCGCCTAC